>NZ_JBEXOS010000005.1:0-186915 GCF_040611655.1 Streptomyces sp. NPDC006552 | reverse complement strand
GTCGTCGCGTCCGCCGTCGGGGTCGCCGAGCGGGGTCTGGTACCAGCCGGCCCGGGCCCCGGCCCGTTGCCGCGGATCGTCGGCCGCCCTCTTGACACCCCGGTCCTTGATCGGAAACATCGCCCGCGGTCTTTGACATCGTTATCAAGCCCTCCCCCCAAGGCCTGTCCGCCCTGTGCGACCGGCGTAAGAAGGCACCGCATGACGACGACAGCTCCCCCCATCCGCGGCGCGACACCACGCCCCCGGCGGCCCCGCCCGGTCCTGCGCAGCGGCCTGCCGGCGGTCGCCGCGGCGACCGCCCTGGCCGGCGGTCTGCTCACCACCACGGCCGCGCCCGCGAGCGCGGCCCCCGCGCAGCGCGCCGCCGCCCTGGTGAGCGACCCGGTCCGCCAGGTCGACCCCCTGATAGGCACCAGCAACGCGGGCAACACCTATCCCGGGGCGGTCCGCCCCTACGGCATGCTCTCCTGGAGCCCGCAGACCTCCACCGGCACCCAGACCAGGAACCCGGCGCCGGGCGGCTACCGCTACGACGCGACGAAGATCCGCGGTTTCTCCCTCACCCACCTCAGCGGCGTCGGCTGCTCCGGCGCGGCGGGCGACATCCCCGTACTGCCGTACGTGGGCGACATGACGGGCTCCCCGTCCGCGGACACCGGCGACGCCACCTACGCCTCCGGCTTCAGCCACGCGCGCGAGAAGGCGACGCCCGGGCGCTACCAGGTCGCCCTGGACAGCGGCGCGAGCGCGGATCTGACCGCCACGACCCGCACCGGCACCGGCCGCTTCGGCTTCCCCGCGGGCAAGGCCGCCTCGATGCTCTTCCGGACGTCGAACTCCGAGAGCGGCAGCACCGGCGCGCAGGTCCGCGTCGACGCCGCGCACCGCACCGTCACCGGCTCCGTCGACGCGGGCAACTTCTGCGGCCCGCAGAGCGAGAACAACCGGCACCAGCTCTACACCCTGCACTTCACCGCGCACTTCGACACCGCCTTCGCCGCCACCGGCACCTGGCACGACGGCGACCTGCGGCCCGGCGGCACCGAGGCCTCCGGCGGCACCGGCTACGACCAGAACGGCAACCCGCAGCCGGGCAAGGGCTCCGGCGCCTACGTGACGTTCGGCAAGGACGTGCGCCAGGTGCAGATGAAGGTCGGCATCTCCTACGTGAGCGCCGCGGGAGCCGAGGCCAACCTGCGCCGGGAGAACCCGCCGTCGACCTCCTTCGACGACACCGCCGCGGCGGCGGCCGCCCAGTGGCGCACGGAGCTGCGCAAGATCGGCATCGGCGGCGGCACCCAGGCCCAGCAGCGCACGTTCTACACCGCGCTCTACCACTCCATGCTGGAGCCGACCGTCGCCAACGACGTGGACGGCCGCTACGCCGGAGCCGACGGCCGCGCGCACCGGCTGGCCAAGGGCCAGAAGGCGCAGTACGGCACGTTCTCGGGCTGGGACCAGTACCGCGCCCAGGTCCAGCTGATGGCGTGGCTCTCGCCGAAGGCGGCGAGCGACTACGCGCAGTCCCTCTACGCCTACGCCGGCCAGCGCGGCGGTGAATGGGACCGCTGGCTGCTCCAGCAGGGCAAGACCAGCGTGATGTCGGGCGACCCGTCGGCCGTGGCGCTGGCCGGCATGTACGCCTTCGGCGCCCGGGACTACGACGTGCGCGGGGCGGTCGACTCCCTGGTCCGCGCCGCGACCGTGCCCACGGCGAACGACGCGTCCGACGCGGGCTGTCAGGTCGAGTGCGTCGGCCAGCGTCCGTCCCTCGACTTCTACCTCACCCACGGCTACGTCCCGGCCGACGACTGCCACTGCTGGGGCGGGGCCGCGGAGACGCTGGAGGACGCGGCCGCGGACTACGGCCTGTCGGAGCTGACCGGCGCGCTGGGCCGGCGGGGCCGGCAGGCCGGCTTCCTGCGCCGCTCGGGTGCCTGGAGGAATGTGTTCGACCCGGATGCCACGCCGCAGGGCGGCTGGATGCGGGACCGCGCGCGCGACGGCAGCTGGGCCGGCGACTCCTTCGACCCCGGGACGGGCGACGGCTTCGTCGAGGGCAGCAGCGCCCGCTACACATGGATGGTCTACTCCGACGTGGCCGGTCTGGCCCGGGCGATGGGCGGCCCGGACAAGGCCGTGCAGCGCCTGGACGCGTTCTTCCGTACGCCCGCGGGCGCCTTCGACTTCTCGGCGAAGGACGACACGCGCTACGACCCGACGAACGAGCCGGACATCAACGCGCCGTACCTCTACGACTACTTGGGGCAGCCCGCCCGTACCCAGGAGACGGTCCGCGCCGAACTGGACCAGCTGTGGACCGACACCCCCGGCGGCATCCCGGGCAATGACGACGCGGGCACCATGTCGGCCTGGTACGTCTTCTCCGCACTCGGCGTGTACCCACAGGTGCCCGCCCGCGCCGACCTGGTCCTCACCTCGCCGCTGTTCCCCCGGGCCGAGGTGCACGGGGGTCTCGGCCGCACGCTGCGCATCGAGGCGCCGGGCGCGGGCGCGTCCGCCCCGTACATCCAGGGCGTGCGTGTCGACGGCGCGGCCACCGACCGGACGTGGGTGCCGGGCTCGACGGTGCGCACGGGCGGGACCCTGCGGTTCTCGCTGGGCGCGACGCCCGGCAAGGACTGGGGCACGGCCCCGCAGGACGCGCCGCCGTCGTTCCCGGCCGGCGGCTGACCGGCCCGCACTGCGGGGACAGGGCCGGGCAGTCGCGCCGACCCTGTCCCCGCAGTGCTCCCCGGGAAAGTGGCACGCCGCAGGTCACTCCGGCTCCCCCTGAAGGCGCTTCAGCCCTTCCTCCCAGCGCTTTTTGCGCTCCGCGTCCGACTGCTCCCACCAGGCGGTGCCCCGCTCCCCGAGCGCGGTCTTCGCCAGCTGGACCCGGGCGCGGGCCCGGCGTTCGGCCTCGCTGTCCTGTTGGCGCAGCGCGTCGCGCACGGCCCGCCGGGCGGCCATGAGCCGGCGTCGCAGCTCCGCGGCGCTCTCCTCGGGCAGCAACGGGTCGGTGGCGCGCCACTTGCGCCCGCCGACCACGATGTAGCGCCCGTCCTCGGTGCGCTCCACGTTCTTCTTCTCCACGGGACGAGTCTGCGCCGCACCCGCCGCGCGGGCCATCCGGCCCGTACAGTCCGCCTCGTGGCGGGGCCCTGCGCGGGGATCGGCGTATCGACGCCGTCGTCCACGGTGGACGGTTTGTCGCGTCGCGGCACGGCCCACAGCGAAGGCCCGGGTCCGTGCCCCGCACAGACCCGGGCCGAGACCGCGTCAGCGGCCCCTCACTCGTCCGAGACCTGGATGAGGATCTTGCCGTGCACGTGGCCGGACTGGCTGAGTTCGAAGGCGTCCGCGACCCGCTCCAGCGGGAACGTCTCGGCCACCGGCACCCGCAGCTGCCCCTTCTCGGCGAGGTCCCCGAGGGCGCGCAGGCCGGCGGCGTCGGGGCGGGCCCACATCCACTGTCCGCCCGCCCCGACGACGTCCGGGTCGGCGATGGACGCGTGCCGGCCGCCCTCGCGGAGCACGGCGCGGGTGACGTCCAGGACGCCGCCGACGTAGTCGACCACCACGTCCACGCCGTCGGGCGCGAGTTCCTTGATGCGGTCACTCACGCCGTCGCCGTAGCTGACCGGTTCCGCACCGAGGGCGCGCAGCCGGTCGTGGTTGCTCTCGGACGCCGTGGCGATGACGCGGGCGCCGAGGGCCTTGGCGATCTGGACGCCGAAGGTGCCGACGCCGCCGGCCGCGTTGTGGATCAGGACCGTGTCCGAGCCGCCCGTGTCCAGGCGGGTCAGGGTCTGGTAGGCGGTCAGCCCGGCCAGCGGCACCCCGGCCGCCTCGCCCCAGCTCAGCGACGGCGGCTTGGCGACCAGGGCGCGCACGGGGACGGTCACGAACTCGGCGAAGGTCCCGCCGTGCACGTAGTCCTTGCGGGCGTACGCGAAGACCTCGTCCCCGGCGGAGAACTCCGGGGCGTCGATGCCGACGCGCTCGACGACGCCGGAGACGTCCCAGCCCGGGATCACCGGGAAGACGGTGTCCATCATCGCGTCCAGGCCGCCGGACATGACCTTCCAGTCGACCGGGTTCACGGCGGCGTAGCGGACGCGTACCAGCGCCTCGCCTGGGCCCACCTTCGGGATCGGCTGGTCGGTCAGCGACAGGACGTCGCGGTCCCCGTACTTCTCGTAGGTGATGGCCTTCATGGTGGCCGTCTCGTTCTCTTCGTTGCCCATGGTTCACTCCGGCCGGACGGATGTGTGCGTGCGGAAACATCTCCGGTACCCATGTTTGCCGGGGGCAGTCGCGGCGGCCACCTGGGGCGATGGCCGTCAGACGGTCGCCTGGCCGCTGTCCCGGTGGGTTCCCCAGCCGTGCCAGCGGTCGATCTCGATGACGGCGCTCCAGCGGGTGCGGACCCGGTCCGGGTAGGGGCCGCCGGTGTAGTGGGTGGAGATCCGGTCGATGTCGGTGAGGCCCTGGTCCTCGTAGAGGTCGACGACCCGGCCGATGAGGGTGACGTGGTCGTACCAGTTGCCGTCGTCCAGGACGGTCAGGGTCACCCGCGGGTCGCGCCGCAGGTGCTTCAGGCGGACCCGGCCCTCGTCCAGGCTGAGCAGGACCCGGCCGTCCTGCCAGACGTACCAGGTCGGGGTGGAGACGGGCGCCCCGTCGGAGCGGAGCGTGGCCATGACCGCGGGGTTGGCGCGGCGCAGCATCTCGACGGCTTCGGGGGGCAGCGGCGGCTTGGACATGGGGGCTCCTCGCTCTCGGTGGGCGGCCCGGGTACGGGTCCGGCGCGTCCCGAGCCTGCCAGAGGCCGCGCGCTCCGGCTCGTCCGCAGCCCGGTTCCGGGTCGGTCAGCTTCGCTCGGCGATGAGTGTGGTCACGCGGACCAGGGTGGGGCGCGCGGGAGTCGAGCCGAAGCCGAACCGGACCGGCGGGGTGACGCTGCGCAACGGGCCGGGGTCCTGGCCGTCGAGGCGGACGGAGGCCGAGGTCAGCAGGTGTTCGTCCAGGGCACAGTAGTACTCCTGGCGGGCGCCGCCCGCGCTGCCGACGGTGCGTACGCCCTGGCGGGCCAGGCGGGCGAGCGGATCGGTCAGCCGGCACCAGCCGCGGGTCCGGGCGAGCGGCCGGGGCACGAGGGTGAGCAGGAACCCGACGCCGGTGCGGCGGCCGACGGTCAGTCCGAGCGTGAGGGAGGGGGTGCGGACGGCGAGGCGGCCCGAGGGTTCGACGATACGGGCGACGGGTTCGACCCGTACGTCGTCGAAGGTGTAGGTCGCCGCGATGTAGTCGGCGGCGGCCCGGGTCGGTGCGATCAGCGTGCGGTGTCCGTCCGGCCGCTCGATCATCACGTCCGTGATCGGCCCGAGCGGCGAGCGCTGCCACATGCCGACGACGAGGCGCACGCCGGACCGGGTGCCGAGACCTGCGATCGCGCCGTCGAAGCGGTCCATGGCGGCCAGCCTATGCGGTGGCGGGCGGGCGGGCAGGGCGTGGCCGCGTGCGCGGTCAGGAGCGGGGCCAGGGCTGGCCGCTGAGCTGCTCGATGCTCGTGTTGAAGCGCTGGAGGTAGTGCGCGAACTCCCGCACGTCGTCGTCCGGCCAGTTCGCGAAGACCCGGTCCAGCTCCTGCACCTGCACCTCGTGCTCGCCGTCCAGCCGCCGCTCGCCCTCCGCGGTCAGCCGGAACTTACGGGCCATGCCGCCGTCGGGGTCGGGGATGCGCTCCAGCAGGCCGGCTCGCATCGCCTGTGCGGTCTGCCGGTTGACGGTCGAGGCGTCGAGCACGAACGCCTCGCTGAGCTGGCCGATCGACATCGGCCCCTGGACCCGGATCCGGCTGAGGATGATGTAGGTGCTGCGCTCCAGGCGGTCCGCCTGCCGACGGCGCTTGTCATTGCCGAGCTGATGCCGGCCCAGCACCATGTGCTCGAACTCGACCAACTCCGAGGGCTTGTCCATGTGCGTACGTCCTCCCAGGTCCGACCGTATCGCAGGGGGTGCGCCCGGCCCGTGCCCCCTCCCGTGGCCGTGCCGCTTTCCGGTATGTGTCCCCTGCATTCAATGTGCGCGATACACAGCATGTGTATGATGCACATCCTTGCACGTGCCGGTCCGGTCGCGACGACGGGACCGAGGAGACAGAGGACCCCGTATGAATGCCCCCGAGACGGCCGGCCGGTCCGGCGCCGTCGTCACCACCCTGGCGCTCGCCGGTACCGTCGCCGCGATCATGCAGACGCTGGTGACGCCGCTCATCGCCGATCTGCCTCGCATCCTGCACACGTCGTCCTCGAACGCGGCGTGGGTGATCACGGTGACGCTGCTCGTGTCGGGCGTGTGCGTGCCCGTATCCGGCCGCCTCGGGGACCTCATAGGCAAGCGCCGCATGATGCTCGCCTGCGCCGTACCCCTGATCGGCGGATCGGTGGTCTGCGCGCTCTCCTCGTCGCTGGTGCCGATGATCGTCGGGCGCGGACTGCAGGGCATGGGGATGGGCATGGTGCCGCTCGGCATCGCCCTGCTCCGCGACGTCGTGCCCACCGAGAAGCTCAGCGGCTCGATCGCCCTGGTCAGCGCCTCCATGGGCATCGGCGGCGCCATCGGCCTGCCGATCGCCGCCGCGATCGCGCAGTACGCGAACTGGCGGGTGCTCTTCTGGGGCTCGGCCGCGCTCGCCCTGATCATCGGCGTGATGATCTTCGTCATCGTGCCGGACGTGCCGGCCGGTGCGAAGGGCCAGCGGTTCGACGCGCCCGGCGCCGTCGGCCTCGCCATCGGCCTGGTCTCGCTGCTGCTGGCCATCTCCAAGGGCGCCGACTGGGGCTGGACCTCGGGCACCACGCTCGGCCTCCTCGCGGTCGCCGTCGTCGCCCTGCTCGTGTGGGGCTCCTACGAGTTGCGCACCCGCGACCCGCTCGTCGACCTGCGCACCACGGTCCGCCCCCGGGTGCTGTTCACCAACGCCGCCTCGATCCTCATCGGCGTCGGCATGTACTCCTTCATGCTGATCGCGCCGCAGCTGCTGCAGTTCCCGAAGGCCACCGGGTACGGCCTCGGCCAGTCGATGCTCGCGGCGGGTCTGTGGATCGCCCCCGGCGGCGTCATGATGATGCTGATCTCGCCGCTCGGCGGAAAGCTGATCAACGCGCGCGGCCCCAAGACCGCTCTCATCAGCGGCGCGCTCGTCATCGCCGCCGGATACGGCGTCGCCCTGCCGCTCATGGGGACGGCCTGGGGCATCATGCTCTCCGGCATCGTGATCAACAGCGGTGTCGCCCTCGCCTACGGCTCGATGCCCGCCCTCATCATGAGTTCGGTGCCGCTCTCCGAGACGGCCGCCGCCAACGGCTTCAACACCCTGATGCGCTCGCTCGGCACCACGATCGGCTCCGCCGTCATCGGCGTCGTCCTGGCACAGATGACGATCAGCATGGGCGGTTTCACCTTCGCCTCCGAGAACGGTTTCCGCGCCGGCCTGATGATCGGCTGCGGTGTCGCCCTGGTCTCCGCCGCCGTGGCGACCCTGATTCCGGCCCTGGCCAAGCCGGACGGCGAGCCGGCCGCCGGCGAGCAGCCGGCCGGCACCGGCCAGGCACCCGCCCGCGCCTGACCCGCGCGCCGCTCACCCGGCCGCCGCTCACCCGCACGGTCCGCCCGCGCATGCGCCGCCCCGCTGTTGCGCCGAAGGTCGAAGCAGCATCCGGCGCGGGAGAGCCAGGGGGACGGTGCGGGTCAGGCGGGCACGCTCATCCTGATCATGGCCGCGGCCGTCCCCGCCCCGCTCCTGGCGCACGGGGCCGGCCGCCGGGCGCGGGTCCCGCCGGTCATCTTCGAGATCGCCCTCGGCATCCTGCTCGGGCCCGCCGCCGCTGTCCCGGGCGCCGGGGTCGGAGAGCCGGTGACCGAGCGCGTCCGGTACCGCCGGACCGCGCGGGCGGTGACCGCCCGCGGTCCCGGGTGCCAGGCCCTGTCCGTCGGCCCCTGCGAGGCGCCGGGACGCCGGGCGGCTCAGCCGTGCTGCTCCCGCGCCGTTCCGGACGGCAGGTCGCGGACGCCCGCGCGCAGGTGCTCCACGTGGAAGAGCGCCTGATCGAGGAGTTCGGCGACGTGGTTGTCGTAGAGCGCGTAGACGATGGAACGGCCGTGGCGCTCGCCGGTGACCAGGCCGAGGTTGCGCAGCAGCCGCAGCTGGTGGGAGCAGGCGGAGGCCTCCATGCCGACCGCGTCGGCGAGGTCACCGACGGAGCAGGGCCCTTCCTGGAGCCGGGCGAGGATGTAGAGCCGCGACGGGGTGGCCAGGGCCTGGAGCGTGGCGGCGACGTCCGCGGTGCCGACCGCGTCGAGGCGTTCGCGCGGGGTCGCGTTACCGGCGGTGTCGACTCCATGGCCCATGGGGGCATCATACCGACGACACTTGAAGAACTGTTCATATCTTCATGTACGGTGACGTGGTCGTCGCCGTCCGCCCGTGAAGGGTCGTTCCGTCATGCCTTCTGCCTTGGACCAGCGGTCCGCCGGCGCCGCTGCCGCAGCGCCGCCGCCACCCGCCCGTCGCCGTACGCGGGTCCTGGCCCTGCCGGAGGCCCGGTGGGCGCTCGCCTCCCTGCTGCTGTTCCTCCTCGCGCTCCCGCTCGACCTGCTCGGCGCGCCGGCGTGGACGTGGGGGCCGTTGTTCGCGGCCGCCTATGTCACCGGCGGCTGGGAGCCGGGGTGGGAGGGCCTGAAGGCGCTGGGGAGCCGGACGCTGGACGTGGACCTGCTGATGGTGGTGGCCGCGCTCGGTGCCGCCACCGTCGGACAGGTCCTGGACGGAGCGCTGCTGATCGTCATCTTCGCCACCTCGGGCGCGCTGGAGGCGGTCGCGACCGCGCGCACGGCCGACTCGGTGCACGGCCTGCTCGACCTCGCTCCCCCGACGGCGACGCGGCTGCCGGCCGACGGCACCGAGGAGACGGTCGCCGCGGCGGAGCTGGCCGTCGGCGACGTGCTCCTCGTCCGGCCCGGCGAACGGATCGGGGCCGACGGCCGGGTCCTCGACGGGTCGAGCGACGTCGACCAGGCCATGATCACCGGCGAGCCCCTGCCGGTGGCCAAGCACACCGGGGACGAGGTGTTCGCCGGTACCGTCAACGGCACCGGCGCCCTGCGCGTCCGGGTCGCGCGCGACCCCGCGGACTTCGTCGTCGCGCGGATCGTGCGGATGGTCGGCGAGGCCTCGCGGACCAAGGCGCCCACGCAGCTGTTCATCGAGAAGATCGAGCAGCGGTACTCGATCGCCATGGTGGCCGCCACCCTCGCCGTCTTCGCGGTCCCGCTCGCCCTCGGCGACGGCCTGCGGCCCGCCCTGCTGCGGGCGATGACCTTCATGATCGTGGCCTCGCCCTGCGCGGTCGTGCTCGCCACCATGCCGCCGCTGCTGTCCGCGATCGCGAACGCCGGCCGGCACGGCGTGCTGGTCAAGTCCGCCGTCGTCATGGAGGGCCTCGGCCGGATCGACACGGTCGCCCTGGACAAGACCGGCACCCTCACCGAAGGCACCCCCCGCGTCACCGCCCTGCGCCCGCTGCCCGGGACCGGGACGAGCGAGGAGGCTCTGCTGCGGCTCGCGGCCGCCGCCGAGCACCCCAGCGAGCACCCGCTCGCCCGCGCCGTCGTCGACGCCGCCCTCGCACGCGGCCTCGCCCTGCCCCGGGCCCGCGACTTCGTCTCCACCCCCGGCCGGGGCGTGCGCGCCACCGTCGACGGGCACACGGTCGAGGCCGGATCGCCGGACGGCCGCACGGCCGCCACCCGCTCGGCGACCGCGGCGGTCGATGAGCTGGAGGAGGCCGGACAGACCGCGGTCCTGGTCCGGTGCGACGGCGTCCCGGTCGGGGTGCTCGGCATCGCCGACCGGCCGCGCCCCGGCGCCGCCGCGACCGTCGCCGCGCTCGCCGCGCTGACCGGCCGGGCGCCGGCCCTGCTCACCGGTGACAACGCGCGCGCCGCCCGGCACCTCGCCGACCAGGTCGGCATCACCGAACTGCGCGCGGGCCTGCTGCCCCAGGACAAGGTCGCCGCGGTGAGGGAGTGGGAAGCCGGGGGCCGCACGGTGCTCGTGGTGGGCGACGGGGTCAACGACGCGCCCGCGCTGGCCGCCGCCTCCACCGGTATCGCCCTGGGGCAGGCGGGCTCCGACCTCACCCTGGACACCGCCGACGCCGTCGTCGTACGCGACGAACTCGCCGCCGTCCCCGCGGTCGTCGCCCTGTCCCGGGCCGCCCGGCGTCTGGTGGTGCAGAACCTCGTCGTCGCCGGCGTCTTCCTCACCGTCCTGGTGGCGTGGGACCTCGTCGCCACTCTGCCGCTGCCCCTGGGCGTCGCCGGGCACGAGGGCTCCACCGTCCTCGTCGGACTCAACGGCCTGCGCCTGCTGCGCGAGTCCGCCTGGAAGCCCCCGTCCGGCGAGGTGTGACGCCGCGGGCCGGCGGGCGCACGCTCATGGCCGGGGTGTGGCGCCTCGGTCGTTCGTGGGTGCGCCCGGCCTGGCGGTGGGCCTCGTCGAGTGCGGCGGCCCAGCCGGCGAGCAGTCGCAGGCCGTCGCCGGAGGGCGTGCCGGGTTCGGCGCTCATCGCGGCGAGGACCAGGCCGGGGCGGAGTCGGGCACCCCCGCGTAGTCGGGCAGCTCGACGCCGTTGATCGCGCGCCCGACCAGCTCGGTGAACCACGCGCCGGTGAAATCGGGGCGCGGTTCGGCGTCCGGCCCCGGGAGGTCGCGGCTGCGCGCGTTCAGCCGGCCGATCTCCTGGTTGGCCTCCACGTACGAGCGCATCCGCGCCTCGTAGCGGGCGAACCCGGTGGCGGGATCCCACGCGGCGGCGGCCAGCTCCCCGGCCAGCAGGTAGGCGCCGACCAGTGCCAGCCCGGTGCCCTGCCCGGACATCGGTGACGAGCTGAACGCCGCGTCCCCGAGGAGCCCCACCCGTCCGCTCGACCAGCGGTCCATCACGACCTGGGCGACCTGGTCGAGGTAGAAGTCCGGGGTGTCGTCCAGGTGCGCGAGGATCTCCGGGACCCGCCAGCCCAGGCCCGCCGTCCGCTCGCGCAGCAGGCGCTTCTGGGCCGCGACGTCGCGGTGGTCGACGTCGAAGCCGGCGGAGGCGAAATAGAACATGGACATCGCCCGGGTGGCGTCCTGGATGGGGCGCAGAAGGGCGGAGCGCCCGGTCTCCTGGTCCTGGTGCTCGAGCAGCCAGCGGTCCAGCCCGAACTCGTTGGGCACGCTGTAGAAGGCCAACACGTGCCCGAGGTGGCGGAGGTAGCGCTCATGGGGCCCGAAGACCATCGCCCGCAGCGGCGAGTGCAGCCCGTCAGCCCCGACCACCAGGTCGAAGCGGCGCCGGTCGCCGCCCGCGAGGACCACGTCGACCCCGTCCGCGTCCTGGGCGAGTTCGGCGATCCGGTCACCGAAGAGGTACTCGACGCCGTCGCGGGTGTCGTCGTAGAGCAGCTGGGACAGGTCGCCGCGCAGGATCTCGATGTCCGCGATGAACCCGTCGCCACCGTCATCGTCCGCGCGGAAGGTCTCCAGCACCCGCCCGTCCGCGGCCACGGTGTGCGCGCCGGCGGTGTCGGTGCACGCCGCGCGGACCACCGCGTCCAGCCCCATGCGGCTGATGACCTCTCTGGCGACCCCGCGCGCGTCCACCGCCTGCCCCCCGGGACGCAGCTCGGGAGCCCGCTCCACCACGGTCACCTCGGCCCCCCGGCGGCGCAGCCAGTGGGCCAGCGCGGGTCCCGCAATGCTCGCCCCCGCCACCAGCACCTTGGGAGCGCTCGCCCGCCTCCCCCGCTCGCCCGTCCGGATCGTGCGCTCCTGCTCGGAGTCGTCGACGCCCATCACTGCCTCCCTGTGCTTCCGCCCGCGCCGGAACGTTCCCGGCGCGGGCCACCGTGTCGGTGGATCCGGCAGGACCGACTGCGGATCCGCCCGAAACTCATCGTTACGGCCGGTATCGCGATCACGGTTCGCCGGAACCGGACAGACAACGGCGCGGCCCGCCCGCACCCCGCTCGTCTCGCGTGTTCGAATTTCCGTTCGATATCGTGGGGGCGGGAGGTGCCGTGATGACCAGGACGGACGATGTGGCGTCGGTGATGCACGTGCGGGTGCCGGCAGGGCTGCCGGAGCCCGCCTACCGGGAGGTGCTGGAGCTGCTGGCGGAGATCTCGCCGGTGGTGCAGGCGCTGCCGCCCGGCGCCGCCGTGGTGGAGCTGCGCGGCGCGCTGCGCTACTTCGGGGTGCCGGCCGCGCGGCTGTGCGAGCGGGCCCGGGTCCGCTCGCTGGCCCGGCTCTCCGTCGATCTGCGGATCGGTCTGGCGCCGACCTGGGCGCTCGCCGCGACCGCCTCGGCACGCGCCCCGGAGCACGGCGGGCTCGTCACGGTCGAACCGGGCCAGGTCGCCGGCTTCCTCGCGCCGCTGCCCGTCGACGCCCTGCACGGCATCGGGCCGGCCCAGGCGGCCGCGCTCACCGACTACGGCGTCCACAGCGTGGGCATGCTCGCAGCCCTGCCGCCCGCCACGATCCAGCGGGTGCTGGGCGGCCGCGCCGGGCGCCTGGCCGCCGACCGGGCCCGCGGCATCGACCCGCGCCCGGTGACGCCGCGGGCCCTGCCCCTGTCGGCGGCCGTGCGGCACCGGTTCGAACGCCAGGAGATGGACGGCGCCGCCGTCCGCGCCCGCCTGCTCGACCTCGTCGTCCGGCTCGCCGCCACCCTGCGCACCCGCGACCAGGTCGCCCGCGGCCTCACCCTCCAGCTCGACTTCGCCGCCGGGGCCCGCTGGTCCAGGACGCTGCGGCTGCCCGAGGCCGCCGCCCACGACGAGGACCTGCGCGCCGCCGCCTACCGGCTCATGGACCGCGCCGGCCTCCAGCGCGGCCGGCTCGTGGGCCTGCTCGTCCGCGCCGAGGACCTGGTCGCCGCCGGCGCCGCGGCGGAGCAGATCACCTTCGACCACAGCCGCGAGATGCGGCTCCGCGCCGAGCAGGCCGTCGACCGCGCCAACCGGCGCTTCGGCCCCGGCAGCGTGGGCCCGGCCGCGCTGCTGCACAGGGCGGCCTGAGCGCGGTGCGCACCGAAGACGCCCCGGCCGACCGGCTGGCCCAGCTCCAGTTCCTCGAACGCGTACAGGAACGGGACCTCGCCCGTACCCGGCGCTGGATCGAGGACGAGAAGCGGCGCCGCAGCGAACACGCGCGCGGCGAGGCCGCCCGGCCCGAACCGCCGGAGTGGGTGCTTGAGGTCGGCCTCACCGGGCGGGCGTCCGTCTACGTCCACGCGGGCGGCTGCCACATGACGGGCAGCCGCACCCGCCCCCTCACCGCGGACCAGGCCCGCGACGCCCTGCACCACGGCCCCGTACCCGCCTGCCCGCACTGCCGCCCGGACTCCGCGCTGGGGCTGACCGGCTGAGCGGCCGGCGGGCTCTACCTGCGCGGCGGACCGTCCGCCTCGGTGTCCACCGCGTGGCTGGTGGACGGCTCGGGCGGCGGCCCGCCGGCGGCGAGGTGTTCGAGCACCTCGGCCAGCTCGTTGCAGGCGTTCTCCACCGAGTGCCGTGTCGCGTGCGCTTCGCTGACCATCGCGGACAGCAGCAGGGCGGTCAGCGCCGCGGCGCCGTTGAACGCCTGGAGCTTGACCATGATCTCGACGGCCGACAGCTGCTCGAACGCGCCCCGCCCCGCGTTCGCCTCGAACGAGGTCAGCACGGACGCGAACAGCGCGCACAACATGCTCCCCGCCAGCTGGAACCGCAGGGCCGCCCAGATCAGCAGGGGAAAGACGATGTACAGCATGCTCAGCCGGCTGAGCGCCGCCACCGGCACCAGGACCACGGTGGCCAGGACCAGGCAGACCAGCTCCGTCCAGCCGGCCCGGCGCAGCCGCCCGACGGCTCCCACGGCGACCAGCAGCAGGGGGGTGACCAGCAGGACACCCATCGCGTCCCCCACCCACCAGGCCAGCCACACGGCCCAGAACTCGCCCGTCTCCAGGTCGCCGGTGAGCAGCTGCATCCCCGCGCCGACGGTCGGCGCGATCAGCATCGCGGCGAGCCCGCCCAGGACCAGCGCGAGCCCGTCCCGCAGCCGCGCGATGTCGAGCCGGAACCGGGCCCGGCGCAGCAGCAGCACCGCGCAGAAGGGAGCGGCGACGCTGCCCAGGACGGTGACCAGGGTGGTGAGCCGGGGCGTCGTGAGGGAGGCGATGACGAGGAACGAACCGAGGGCGATCCCGGGCCACACCCGCAGGCCGAAGACGAGCAGGGCGACGACGGCTACGCCGGTCGGCGGCCAGATGGGGGTGACCACCACGCCCTCGACGACGAGGCGTCCCAGCAGACCGAGGCGCCCGGCCACGTAGTAGCAGAGAGCCACGGCCAGTGCCTTGAGGACCGGCTCCACGGACGACCGGTTCAGCCGAGTCACCACCACAGCAGTCATCACACACCGGTGACGGCCGCCCGGCCAGGCAAGCGCCCCTGTCCGTGTGTACGGGCCCGGCGCGCGGCCGGAAGGACGCTATGACGCGGTGCCGTCGTGGCCGACGACGAGGACGGCCGCGTCGTCCTCGTGCCCCACCGTGTCCGCCAGCTTCATCACCCCGTTGGCCAGGGCGTTGATGCCGAGGCTCGCCGCGGCCGTGACCTCGGCGAGCCGCTTCACCTGCCCCAGACCGTCGTCGAGGCTCAGCGAAGGGCCTTCGACGACGCCGTCCGTGAGCAGGACGAAGACGCCGCCCTCGGTGAGCCGGTGGCACGCGACGGGGTATTCGGCGCCGGGCAGCACCCCGAGCGGGGGCCCGCCGTCACCGTTGTCGATCCCGGACCGGCCGTCGGCGGTGGCCCAGATGTGCGGGATGTGGCCGGCCCGCGCGCACTCCAGGACGCCGCTGGCCGGATCGAGCCGCAGGAAGGTGCAGGTCGCGAAGAGGTCCGAGTCGAGGGAGCCGAGGAGGTCGTTGGTGCGGCCGAGCAGCTCCCCCGGGTCTCCGGTGACCGAGGCCAGGGCGCGCAGCGCCACCCGGATCTGTCCCATGAACGCGGCCGCCTGGATGTTGTGTCCCTGGACGTCGCCGATGGACAGGCCGATGCGTCCGTCGGGCATGTCGAAGGCGTCGTACCAGTCCCCGCCGACGTTGAGCCCGTGGTTGGCCGGCGAGTAGCGCACGGCCAGCCGGACGCCGGGCGGGCGGGGCAGGGTCTGGGGGAGCATGCCCCGCTGCAGGGCCACGGCGAGCTCGACCCGGGAGCGCTGGCTCGCCGCCAGTTCGCGTGCCTGCGCGGTGAGTGCCCCGAGCCGGGCGAGGAGCTCCTCGCCCTCGTCGGCCGCCCCGATGCGGAACATGTCCTCTACCTTGCCGAAAGAAGGCGGTGCCTGCATCTTTCTGCCGCCGGGGCCCCGGGCCGTCCCGCGCTCGGAGCCCCGCGCCGGCACGGGTCAGCGCCGGTGCGCGGCGATCAGCTGCCGGTACCAGTGGTAGCTGTCCTTGGGGGTGCGCTGCTGGGTGGCGTAGTCGACGCGGACGATCCCGAACCGCTTGGCGTAGCCCAGCGCCCATTCGAAGTTGTCCAGGAGCGACCACACGTAGTAGCCGCGTACGTCGACACCCCGGTCCATGGCGGCGCGCAGCGCCGTGAGGTGGCCGTGCAGGTAGGCGACGCGGTCGGGGTCGTGGACGGCGCCGTCCGCGGCGACCACGTCGTCTTCGGCCGAGCCGTTCTCGGTGATGTGGACGGGCGGCAGGGCCGCGCCGTACCTGGCCTTCAGGTCGGTCAGCAGATCGGTGAAGGACTCGGGGACGACCGGCCAGCCCATGGCGGTGCGCCGCACGTCCGGGTAGCCCACCTCGGTGTACCGGTTGTCGGTCGCGACGCGCGCCGCCGGGTCGGGCTCGCGGTGGGGTGCGTCGGCGACCACGATGGGCCGGTAGTAGTTGATGCCGAGGAAGTCGAGCGGCTGCGCGATCAGTTCGAGGTCGCCCGCGCGCCGGAAGTCCTGGCCGGTGATCAGCTCGCCCCAGGTCTCCTCGTCCGAGGCCGGGTAACGGCCCGCGAGGAGCGGTTCGGTCCACACGAGGTTGTGCTGGGTGTCGGCGCGCAGCACGGCGGCGCGGTCGGCGGCCGAGTCGGTGGCGGGGACGTTGCGGTCGAGGTTGAGGGTGATGCCCGCCTCGCGCACGCCTGCCGCCCGCAGCGCCTTCATCGCCAGGCCGTGGCCGACGAGCAGGTGGTGGGCGGCGGCGAGCGCGCCGGTGCCCTCCTGGGCGCCGGGCGCGTGCCGGCCCACCGAGTAGCCGAGGAAGGCGCTGCACCACGGCTCGTTGAGGGTGATCCAGCGCGGCACGCGGTCGGCGAGGTGCTCGGCGACGATGCCCGCGTACTCGCCGAACCGTTCGGCGGTCTCCCGCGCCCGCCAGCCGCCGCCCGCGGCGGAGCCGCTCTTGGACGGAGCCTCCAGGGCCTGCGGGAGGTCCCAGTGGTAGAGGGTGGCGGCGGGTTCGATGCCGGCTTCCAGCAGCGCGTCGACCAGCCGGGAGTAGAAGTCGAGTCCCTTCTGGTTGGCGGGCCCTTTCCCGGTCGGCTGGATGCGCGGCCAGGCGATCGAGAAGCGGTAGGAGTCGACGCCGAGGTCGCGCAGGAGCGTCACGTCCTCGGGGTAGCGGTGGTAGTGGTCGCAGGCCACGTCGCCGGTGTCGCCGCCGTCGGTGCGGCCGGGGGTGTGGCTGTAGGTGTCCCAGATGGAGGGGCCGCGGCCGTCCTCGGTGACGGCGCCCTCGATCTGGTACGAGGCGGTGGCCGCGCCGAAGACGAAGCCGGGAGGGAAGCTGGGCAGATCGCTCATGAATGGCCTTACTTGACGGAGCCGCCGGTGATGCCGGCCGCGATGTACTTCTGGGCGAGGACGAGCAGGACGGCCGCGGGGATCGCCGACAGGACGGACGCGGCCATGACCGAGCCCCAGTCGCCGACGTGGGCGCCGATGTACTGGTAGATGCCGAGGGTGACCGGTTTGACGTCGTCGGTGGTGTTGAGCGTGAGGGCGAACATGAAGTCGCTCCACGCGTAGAGGAAGGAGAACAGGCCTGCGGTGATGAGGGAGTTGCGGCTCATCGGCAGGACGATCCGCACGAAGGTGCGCAGCTTGCCCGCGCCGTCGACCTCGGCGGCCTCGATGACTTCCTTGGGGATGGCCACCATGAAGGAGCGCATCAGGACGATGGCGAAGGGGATGCCGAGCGAGGCGTCGGCGAGCATCAGGCCGAAGTAGGAGTTGACCAGGCCGAGATCGACGTACGCGCTGTAGAGGGCGTTGGCGACGACGATGCCCGGCACCATCTGCGTGATGAGTGTGCCGAAGACGATGGTGCGGGCCGCGCGCAGCCGGAACTGGGCCAGTCCGTAGGCGGCGGGGGCGGCGATCGCGAGGCAGATGACGACGGCGCCGAGCGCGACGGCGAGCGAGGTCAGCAGGTGGCCGCCCTGTTCCCGCAGGGCCGACGTGAAGCCGGACAGGTCCAGGGAGTGCGGGACGGGCGAGACCTCCAGCAGTCCGGACTCGGGTTGCAGGGCCGTGTTGACCATCCAGTACAGCGGGAACAGCATCACGCACAGGATGACCACGCCGGCGGTGGTGGCGCCCCAGCGGCGCTTGGGCCCGGTGGTCCCGGAGACGTTCGCCATGCCGGTCACTTCCCCTCGGAGCGGTTGGCCCGCAGGTAGAACACCGCGAAGACGGCGGAGATCAGGATCAGGATGTTGCCGACGACGGCGCCCGCGCCGAAGTCGAGCTGGACGAAGGAGTTCTGGTAGGTGAGGGTGCCCAGCGTCTGGGTGGAGTCGGCGGGGCCGCCGTCGGTCAGGGCCAGGATCAGGTCGAGGATCTTCACCGTCGACATGAAGCCGAGGACGAGGACGACCGTGACGACCGGCTTCAGCAGCGGCAGGGTGACCGAGCGGAAGGTGCGCCAGGCGGAGGCGCCGTCCAGGGACGCGGCCTCGTACAGCTCCTTGGGGATCTCCTGGAGGCCGCCGTAGAGGATGACCATGTTGAACGGGATGCCGATCCAGATGTTCACCAGGATCACGGAGAACAGGGCCATGCCGGGGCTGGTCAGCCACGGGGTGTGGCCGGCGAGGCCGAGCGTGTCGAAGAAGGAGTTGAGGACGCCGGTGTCCTGGTCGAGGATGCGGCGCCACACGATGCCGGAGACGACCATCGGCACGAGCCAGGGAAGCAGGATCAGCGCGCGCAGGACGCCGCCCAGCGGGAACTTCTTGGTGAAGAAGACGGCGAGCGCGAGGCCGATGCCGAACTGGCCGATCAGGGAGCCGACGGTGAAGACGATGGTGTGCCACAGCGCCTTGCCGAAGAGGTCGTCGTGGAAGACCTTGCTCCAGTTGTCGGTGCCGTTGAAGGGCGACCTGCCGTCGAAGAAGGTGGACGGGGAGAAGTCCTGGAAGCTCATCACGACGTTGCGGACGAGCGGGTAGCCGAAGAACAGCAGCATGAAGGCGACGGCGGGGACGAGGAAGCCCCACTGGGAGAGCGTCCGGCGGCCGCGCGCGCCGCGCGGTTTCACGGGCGCGGGCACGGCGGTGCGGGCCACGGGGGCCGTGGTGGTGGTCGTCATGATCGCTCGCGTCCCCTTCAGTTCCCGCTCGTGGCGCGGGTCTGCGCCTTCTTCAGCGCGGCCTCGCTGGACTGCCCGGTCAGCGCCGACTGGAAGGCGCTCTGCAGGGCCAGCGACACGGACGACCAACGCGCCCCGACCTTCGCGGTACGGGAGCGGGCGGTGGCCACCTGGTCGGCGAGGGCGTCGAGTTCGGGTACCTCCTTGCGCCAGAGCGCGGCGGCCTTCTCGTTGGCCGGCACCATCCAGCTGTTGCGCGCGTAGGAGATCTGCTCCTTCTCGCTCGCCATGCAGGCGATGATCTTCGCCGCGGTCTTCTGGCGGGCGGTGTCACCGGTTCTCGGCACGGTGAGTACGGCGCCGCCGAGCGGGCCGACCGACTTCCCGCCGGTCCGCGGGACCGGGATCTGCGCGATGCCCCAGTGCAGGTTCTTCTTGGTGTTGAGGGTCTCGACCTGCCAGGGGCCGTTGATCATCATGGCGGCGTTGCCCGCCATGAACTGGTCGTTGACGTCGGCCTGCGTCCAGTTGACCGTCGACTTCGAGAGCGAACCGTCCTTGAGGAGGCTCTTCCAGTAGTCGAGCGCCCGGGCCACGTCCGGGGTGGCGAGGTCGGTCTCGTCGCCGCCGTTGGACCACATGAACGGGGTGAACTGGAAAACGCCGTCCTCCGCGCCGCCCGCGCTCAGCGCGATGCCGTACTGCTTGCCCTGGGTCAGCTTCTTCGCCGTCCGGCGCATCTCGTCCCAGGTGGTGGGCACGTCCAGGCCCGCCTTGTCGAGGATGTCCTTGTTGTAGAAGAGCGCGAGGGTGTTCACCGTGCGCGCGGCTCCGTAGTACGTCCCCTTGTACGAGCCGAAGTCGACGATGCCCGCTGGGATGTCCGTGGTCGACAGGCCGAGGGAGCGCAGGTCGACCAGGCCGCCCGGCTCGGCGAACGTCGGCATCTCGGAGGCGTCGAACTGGATGACGTCCGGCAGTGACTTCGACGACGCCATGCGCAGCGACTTCGTCATGACCTGTGCGGCGGGCACGCTCTGCTGCCGGATGTCGATGCCCAGCTGCTTGCTGCACCGCCCGAGCGTGGCCGCGTCCCAGCCGTGGTACGAGTCGTCGGTCGAGGAGTTGAGCACGGTGTAGACGCCGTCGTCGCGCTGGGCGCCGCAGCCGGTGAGCGCCGCACCGGCGACGAGGGCGCAGACGATGGTGAGCGGGGCCGCGGCGCGCCGGGCTCGTCGGCCGGGGCGGCGGCGCCCGGGGCGCGCCGCGTCCGGCGGGGGAACTGCTGTCACGGTTGGTTGCCCTTGTCTGGGAGGGATGGCCGGCCCGGCCGGACCCCGGCGCCCCGGGGGGTGCGCGCGTCCCGGCACGACTCCCTTCACCGCGGGGCTGGGGGTGGAGCGATCGGACATGGTGCGGCCCTTTGCTACGCGACGACCCGGCGTCCACCGGTCGTTTGTTTTGGCCCTTGACTAATACGCCACTCGGCGTCGAAGCGCTAGACCTTGAGTCCCCAATCACGCTCTGCTGACCGCTTGTCACCAGGCACGACAAGGATCGAAGCGCTTCGACGATTTCGCCCGGAACTCCTTGCCCTTTTGGTTTCCGTACGGTCCAATGACGTCGGCAGACCCTTCCGTGGGCCGGGTCTCACACCCCCGTGACCGAGCGGCCGTCCGCCCCACCGACCGAACCACCGCTGCTCCCAGGGAAGAACATGAAGTTCACCGACGGTTTCTGGCTGATGCGCGACGGGGTCACCGCCTCGTACGCCACCGAGGTCCGCGACGTCCGCACGGACGCCGACAGCTTCACCGCGTACGCCGCCGTCAAGCGCGTCGAGCGGCGCGGTGACACCCTCAACTCTCCGCTGCTGACCACTGATTGCTTCTCCCCCGCCGAGGGTGTGATCGGCGTGCGCACCACCCACCTGGCGGGCACCCGCCGCCTGGGCCCCCACTTCGCGCTCAGCGGCGCGGACACCTCAGCGGCCCGCGTGCGCCGGGACGGTGACGTCACCGAGCTGACCAGCGGCTCCCTGTCGGTGCGGCTGGACACGGCCGCGCCCTTCACGCTCTCCTTCCGGGACGCCGACGGGCGCGAGGTGACCTCGGCGGGCCGCAAGGGCACCGCGTTCTTCACCGAGGGCGGGGGCGCGCACCACATGGCAGGACAGCTGACGCTCGGCGTCGGCGAGCAGGTCTACGGCCTAGGCGAGCGCTTCACCCCGTTCGTCAAGAACGGCCAGGTCGTCGACATGTGGCAGGCCGACGGCGGCACCAGCAGCGACCAGGCCTACAAGAACGTCCCGTTCAGCCTGCACCTCTCCCCCGCCGGCGCGTACGGCGTGTTCGTGAACCACCCCGGCCGGGTCAGCTACGAGATCGGCTCCGAGGCCGTCGGCCAGATGCAGTTCAGCGTCGAGGACCAGACACTCGAGTACTACGTCGTCGCCGGCCCGACCCCGAAGGACGTGCTGCGCCGCTACACCGCGCTGACCGGCCGCCCGGCCCTCCCCCCGGCGTGGTCGTTCGGGCTGTGGCTGACCACCTCGTTCACCACGCAGTACGACGAGCAGACCGTGACGTCGTTCGTCGACGGCATGGCCGAGCGCGACATCCCGCTGAGCGTCTTCCACTTCGACTGCTTCTGGATGCGCGAGTACCAGTGGTCGGACTTCACCTGGGACCCGGACGTCTTCCCCGACCCGGTGGGCATGCTGGCCCGGCTCAAGGAGCGCGGCCTGCGGATCTCGGTCTGGATCAACCCGTACATCGCCCAGAAGTCGGCCCTCTTCGAAGAGGCCGCCGCGGGCGGCTACTTGGTGAAGAAGGCGAACGGCGACGTCTGGCAGTGGGACCTGTGGCAGGCGGGCATGGGGCTCGTCGACTTCACGAACCCGGACGCCTGCGCCTGGCTCCAGGCGAAGCTGAAGGTCCTCCTCGACCAGGGGGTGGACTGCTTCAAGACCGACTTCGGCGAGCGCATCCCCACCGACGTGGTCTGGCACGACGGCTCCGACCCGGAGCGCATGCACAACTACTACACGCACCTCTACAACCAGGTCGTCTTCGAACTCCTGGAGAAGGAGCGCGCGATCGGGGAGGCGGTCCTGTTCGCCCGCTCGGCGACGGCGGGCGGCCAGCAGTTCCCGGTGCACTGGGGCGGCGACTGCTGGTCGTCGTTCGGCGCCATGGCCGAGTCCCTGCGCGGCGGCCTCTCCCTCTCCCTGTCCGGCTTCGGCTTCTGGTCGCACGACATCGGCGGCTTCGAGGGCACGCCGGACCCGGCGGTCTTCAAGCGCTGGCTCGCCTTCGGCCTGCTCTCCTCGCACAGCCGGCTGCACGGGTCGAGCTCGTACCGGGTGCCGTGGGAGTTCGGGGACGAGGCGGTCGACGTGGCCCGTACGTTCACCAAGCTCAAGCACCGCCTCATGCCCTACCTCTACGGGGCGGCGGCCGAGGCGCACGCGGCGGGGGTGCCGTTGATGCGGCCGATGCTCCTGGAGTTCCCGGACGACCCGACCGCCCGCGCCCTGGACCGGCAGTACCTGCTCGGCCCCGACCTGCTGGTCGCGCCGGTCTTCTCCGCCGAGGGCGACGTCGAGTTCTATCTGCCGGACGGCACCTGGACCCACCTGCTCACCGGCGAACGGGTCCAGGGGCCGGGCTGGCGCCGCGAGAGCCACGGGTACGACAGCCTGCCGCTGTACGTGCGCCCCGGCGCCGTGCTGCCGTTCGGGGCGGACGAGCGGCGCCCGGACGGCGACTGGACCACCGGTCTGACGCTGCTCGTCGCCCCGGGCGCGCAGGACGTGACCGTCACCGTCCCCGACCAGCACGGCCGCCGGGCCGCCGCGTACCGGGTGACGCGGGACGCGGCCGGGACCGCCGTGGCGGAACCGGCGTCCGAAGGGAGCCCGGCGCCCCGGATCCGGGAGCTGTGACCCGGGGCCGCGCCGCTGGACGTGGAGCGGTTCGCGGCCGACGAACGGCCGCGTCCGCCCCGGCCCGCGGTTACTTCTTCTTGCGGCGCAGCAGCATGTAGGCGGCGACCAGGGCAGCGCCCCCGGCGATCATCACCTTGCGGTTGTCACGCACCGCCTCGGGCGCCTTGTCCTGCCAGACCTGTTGCGCCTGGGCGGCCTTGGCCTTCACCTGCTCGGCGGTGACCGCCGCCTTGTCCTTGGCCTCGTCGGGCAGCCGCTCCTGCAGCGTCTGCACCGCCTCGGCGGCCTTCGCCTTGGCCTGTGCCGTCAGCTCCGAGGCCTTCGCCGTCGTCTGCTCCTTGAGGGCGGCGGCCTTCTCCTGTGTCCGGGCCTTGACGTCCGTCTTGTCGGCCAGCGCCTGCACCGTGTCACCGAGTTCGTGCCGGGTCTGCTCGACCTGCTCGCGCAGTTCCTCGGTGCTGGTGGCGGTGGGCTCGTCGTGGGGCGGCTGCGTCATCGCTTGGCACTCTCCTTGATCTCGGCCACATCGGCCTTGACACTGTCGATGGTCTGCTCGGGGGTGGGCGGAGCGGCCTGGGTGACCTCCTTCTTGCCGGTCATCGCCAGCACGGCGGCGACCAGAGCGAGCACCACGGTCACGATCAGCGCCGCGGCCCAGACGGGCAGCGGCACCGCGAGGGCGGCGATCGCGGTGGCGACCAGCGCCTGAAGCGCCAGGAAACCGACGAGGCCGGCCCCGCCGAAGAGACCGCCACCCTTCCCGTACCGCTTGCCCTTCTCCTTCATCTCCGCCTGTGCCAGCCGCATCTCGCCGCGGACCAGCTCGGTCAGCTGTTGCGAGGCGCGCTGGACCAGGTCGCCCACCGGTTCCTCGGCCCCGCGGGGGTGCGCGGACGTGCTGCCGGGCGCCTGCCTGGCTGTCTCATCCATCCTGGGCCTCCTTTCCGTGGCGACCGCGTACCCCCGAATACGCGAAAGCGACACCCTCGGAACGTGCAGACCCTGTGATCGTTCCGGCGCGGGAGGGGCGGTGCCGGCGGGAGTTTGCGTGTGCCATGCTCCTACTCCCCAGTAGCTTCGCCTCACCGCGGAGTCCCGGCGCTTCGCGTACCAGTGGAGAAGGATCCTCGTGGCCCGTGTGTTCACCGTGAGCAGCAGCATCACGATCGATGTGTCCGCAGCCGACGCGTACGCGGCGGTCAGCCGCCCTGAGGACATGGGCCGGTGGAGTCCGGAGAACCGTGGAACGGCGGACGGCTCGCCCACCGGACCGGCCGTCGTCGGCACCACGTTCGTCGGCCGGAACAAGCGCGGGGCGTTCCGCTGGGTGACGCGGTGCACCGTCACCGCCGCCGAACCGGGGCACCGGTTCGCGTTCCGCGTCCACGCCATCGGCCGCAAGCGGCCCGTCCTGCGCGGGCCTATCGCCACCTGGGAGTACCGGTTCGAACAGACCGGCGAGGGCACCCGCGTGACGGAGACCTGGACCGACGACCGCCGCGCCTGGCCCGCGTTCGTCGCCGGGGCCTTCGACCGCGTGGTGACGTCGGGCAGGACGTTCGCCGACTTCCAGCAGCGCAACATCGACCGGACGCTGCACAATCTCAAGCGCGAACTGGAGGCCGACGCCGGCGCCCGACGCCAGGACTGACGAGCGACGGGGTGGTGGCTCCGCCCCCGCGCGGGAAGCCCGGCGGGGGCGGCGGGCTTGACCTTTCGTGCGGTGGGTAACCACTGTTGTCTCACCGCAGGGTCGAAGCACTCACCGAGGACACGCATGGACGTCGCCGAGAACGGCATGGGAGATTCCGCTGCCCGCAGTCATCAGGGGCGTCCCGGCGCCCGGCGCGGGGCCATGCTGCACGAGCTGGCGGTCGCCGCCCTCCTCATCGACGACGACGGTCTGATCGTGGCGGCCAACGACGCGGTCCAGACCCTGCTGGGCACCGGCCGTGACGCGCTCGTCGGCCACGACGCCCACGACCTGCTCCACCGGGACGAGCACGGGCAGGCGGTCTCGCGGACACGCTGCCGGCTGCGCGAGGCGCTGCTCACCGCGCGCACCGAGCAGGGGGACACGGAGTGGTTCGCCCGCAAGGACGGCAGCGTCCTGGAGTCGTCCTGGCTCATCACGCCGTACACGCTCGACACACAGGCGTCCGGGGCGCTCGTCCTGCTCTACGGGCCGCGGCGCGAGGCCGGGACGCCGGAGGAGTCCGCGGTCCCGGCGCCGCTGACGGAGCTGGACCGGCTGGCCCTGCTGGCGGAGACGACCACCCAGCTCACCTCCACCCTGGACGTCGGGGAGGCGCTGCACCGGTTGGCCGCCCTGACGGTGCCCCGCATCGCGGACTGGGCGGTGATCGACCTCGTCACCGATCACGGCGAGGTACGGCGCGCGCTGGTCATGGAGGGCCGGCAGGGCACCCTCGTCGAGCGCCACGATCTGCAGGGACCCATGCCGCCGGTGCCCGAGGAGTCGCCGATGCCGCTGTCCCGGGCCCTGCGCGGCGCCGCTTCCTCTCTGGCCACCCCGCAGACCTATCAGGGCCCGCCCGATTCGGGGATCGCCGTCGAGCAGCTGCGGCTGTTCACGACGACGGGCATGCACAGCGCCGCCATCGCCCCCGTGCGGGGCCTGCGTGACGTGCTCGGCGCCCTGACGCTCGGCCGCTCCCACCGCCCCGCCCCCTTCACCGCCGCCGACCTGCCGCTGCTGGAGGACGTCGCGCGCCGGGCGGGCCTGGCCCTGGACAACGCGCGCCTCTACGAGCGCCAGCGCAAGGTCGCCGAGACCATGCAGCGCCATCTGCTGCCCCAGCTGCCCACCGTGCCCGGCGTGGCGATGCGGGCCCGCTACGTGCCCGCGCCGGACGCCTCCGCGGTCGGCGGTGACTGGTACGACGCGTTCGCCCTAGCCGACGGCGCGCACGCGCTGGCCATCGGCGACGTCGTGGGGCACGACCTGGACGCCGCGGCCGGGATGGCGCAGGTCCGCAACATGCTGCGGGCCTTCGCCTGGTCCCAGGGGCAGGGCGCGCCCAGCGCCGTCGTCACCCAGCTCGACGAGGCGATCCGGCACATCGTCGAGGCGTCCATGGCCACGATGATCCTGGGCCGGCTGGTCCGCGGCGACGACACGGTGTGGCGGCTGCACTGGACCAACGCCGGGCACCCGCCGCCCCTGCTGATCCACCGCGACGGCCAGGCCCGTTTCCTCACCGACGCACACGGACTACTGCTCGGGACGGGCGTCACCCGGCCCCGCCCGGACGCCGTCACCGTCCTGCCGCCCCAGTCCACGCTGCTGCTGTACACCGACGGCCTGGTCGAGAGCCCGCGCCGCTCCATCGACCACGGCCTCGAACGGCTGCGTCGGCACGCGGCCGCCCTGGCCCGCCGCCCCCTGGACTCCTTCTGCGACGCGCTGCTGGAGGAGGTCCGCCCCGACGACAACGACGACGACGTGGCCCTGCTCGTGCTGCGCACCCCGGCCGCCCGGGACTGAGCGCCCGCGGTCCGGTACCGGCGGAAGCCGTCCCCGGCGCGCCCGACAGGTACCTTTCGTGCGAACCGTTCCGCACCGCTCACGAAAGACGCCACCCCATGACCACGCCGGCAACACCGCCTCTGGCGCCCCGCACTGAGGGAGCGGCCGTTCGCATCGGCGTCCTCGCCCCGCTGACCCGCCCCGGCTGGACCGAGGCGGGCCACCACCTGCTCGCCGGTCTGGAGCAGGGCGTACGCGAGGCCGGCGGGATCGACGGCACGCCCCTGGAACTGGTGGTCCGGGACACCGCGGCCGACCCGCGGCGGGCCGAGGCGGCCGTGGACGAGCTGGCCGCCCTGGGCGTCGCGGCCCTGGCCGGTGAGTACCACAGCGTGGTCGCGCGCGCCGCCGCCGCCCGGGCCGACGCCCTCGGGCTGCCGTTCCTCTGCTCGTCGGCGGTGCTGGACGCCCTCACCGAACAGCCGACGCCGTGGGTCGCGCGGCTCTGCCCGCCGCAGTCCCGGGGCTGGCGGATCTACGCCGACTTCCTCCTCGCCGCGGGCCATCGCGACATCGCCGTGGCGGCGCAGCCGAGCGTCTACTGGGCGGCCGGCACCCGCATCCTGAAGGACCACCTGGCGGCGCGCGGCGGCACCGTCCATGAGCTCGACCTGAGCGCTCTGACGCCTGCGGCCGTCTGCGACCGGCTCGCCGAGCTGCGTACGACCGCGCTGCTGCTCCTGGCCGGACACCCCGATCCGGCGGCGGCGGTCGTCCGGGCGGTCCGCGGCGACCGGCGGCTCGCCCGGGTGCTGGTCGGCGCTCCGGCCGGGCAGCCCGAGTTCAGTGACTGGCCGGCGCGACTGGGCGCCGACGGGGCGGCGATCCCGTTCCTGCGCTACCTGCCCGAGCGCCTCGGCGCCCTCGGCACCCGCGTCGAGGCCGCCCTGCGCGCCCGCCTCGGGCAGGCGCCGTCCTTCGTCGCCTTCGAGGGGTACGACACGATCGCGGTCCTCGCCGCCGTGCTGCGCGCCGGCGGCGGCGAGCGGGCGCGCACCGCCGCCGCGTGGCCGGAGGTCGACGTCGAGGGCACGCGCGGACGGATCCGGTTCACCCGCACACCGGGCATCGGCGTCTGGCAGTGGGCGGGGCCGCCGGTCCAGGTCGTGGACCGGGACCCGGCGGCGGTCGACAGCTTCCGGGTCCTGCGCGCCGTGCCCGCCGGCTGAGCGCGGGCAGGGCGCGGGCAGGGCGCGGCGCGCAGCCCGGTCCTGCACGCCGTAGGTCCTCAGGGTTCGAGCGGCAGGACGGCGAGGCTCTGCCACCCGCCGGGGGTGAGGGCGACCGCGTGCAGGGCGGTGACCTCGGTACGGATCGGCAGGCGCGGGCCGATGCTGCGGGCGATGTCGACGGCCGTGCCGGGCTCGGCGTCCAGGGCCACGGTGACGTGCACGGGCGGGTCCTGGCCGAACCTGCCCCCGTACGGGACGCGCTCCGGGTACGCGGAACGCACGGCGGTGGCCAGGGCCCGTAGCTCGGGCACGGGGAGGCCGACGAAGCCACCGGTCTGTTCGACGGTGTCGAGGCGGACCGGGACGCGGCCGGCGGGTAGCGCGGCGCGCAGCCGGTCCAGCTCCGCGCCGTCGACCCGGCCGGCGGGGAGCCACGGGTAGAGCAGCGCGGCGTGCGCGGGCACCCCCGGCCGCACCACGCGCCCGTCCTTCGCGGCGGCCAGCTCCAGCAGCGGTCGGGCGTCCGGCAGCAGCGCCAGGACCGCGGTCGTTCCCAGTGCGGGCATAGGTCCTCCTTCCGTCGGCAGCATGCCATGCGCGGCGGCGGCCGGCGGAGCGCTCCGGTTGCCGGGGCGGGGCGGGTGAGCGAGTTTGTTAGGGATCGAGGGGGTTCGGACAGGTGCCGCCCGCTCACTCCCCGCTGTGCGCTTCTCAGGAGGAATCATGACCAACCCCGAGCAGGACGCGAACGAGCACGAGGGTCCCGCGGACGGCGGAGCAGCCGGCACGCCCGGCGTCCACGACGGCGGCGCCGACGGAGGAGCCGAAGGACCCGCGGACGGCGGAGCAGCCGGCACCCCGGGCGTCCACGACGGCGGCGCCGACGGAGGAGCCGAAGGACCCGCGGACGGCGGAGCAGCCGGCACGCCCGGCGTCCACGACGGCGGCGCCGACGGAGGAGCCGACAAGTCCGGCGGCGGCCTTTGAGCACTCCCCCTGTCGAACTTCAGGACACCGGTGCCCTGGCGGGCGTCGGTGTCCTCGAGGCACGTCTGACCGGCCTCGCCCGGGAGGAGTTCGCCCGCGACGTGTGGGCGCGCGAGCCCCTGCTCGCGCGCGGGGCGAGCGACTTCTCCGATCTGTTCTCCGCGGCCGCCGTGGACGAACTCATCGCGCGCCGCGGGCTGCGGACGCCTTTCCTGCGCGTCGCCAAGGACGGTGCGACGCTGCCCGAGACGTCGTTCACCGCGCCGGCGGGGGTCGGCGCGACGGTCGCGGACCAGCTGGACGACACGGCCCTGTGGCGCAGCTTCGCCGACGGCGCCACGCTCGTGCTCCAGGCGTTGCAGCGTACGTGGGAGCCGGTCGCGGAGTTCACGTCCCGGCTCGGCACGGAGCTGGGGCACCCGGTGCAGGCCAACGCGTATGTCACGCCGCCGCAGAACCGCGGGTTCGACGCCCATTACGACGTGCACGACGTGTTCGTCCTCCAGGTCGCGGGTGCCAAGCGCTGGGTGATCCACGAGCCGGTGCACCGCGACCCGCTGCGGGACCAGCCGTGGACCGAGCACCGCGCCGCCGTGGCCGAGGCCGCGACGGGCAGGCCGTACATCGACACCGTGCTGGAGCCGGGGGACGTCCTCTATCTGCCGCGGGGCTGGCTGCACGCGGCAGAGGCGCAGGGCGCCGTCTCGATCCATCTGACGCTGGGCGTCCACACCTGGACGCGGCACGCGCTGGCCGAGCAGCTCACCCGGGCCGCGCTCGCCCTGCTCCGCGACGACCCGCAGATGCGCGGCTCGCTCCCGCTGGGGGTGGACGGGCCCGCCGACGAGCTCGGGATCGTCCGCGAACGGCTCGTCTCCGCGCTCGAGGAGGCCGATCCCGCGCCGCTGTTCCACCGCGCCCGGCGTGGCCAGGCCCGGCCGGCGCCGCTGGGTCCGCTGGCCCAGCTCGCGGCCGTCGACCATCTCAGCGCCGCGTCACCGGTCCGGCTGCGCGGGGCCCTGGCGGCCCGTCTCGAGGGCCGGCGCCTGACCACGCGGGTCGGCTGGCTGGACTTCACGGAGCCCGAACTGCCGTCGGTGCGGCGGCTGCTCGACGGCGAGGTGCACGGCGCGGGCCGGCTGGGGATCGAGCTGGTCGACCGGCTGCTGCGCGCGGGCGTGCTGGTGCCCGCCGCGCGGTGACGCGGCCGGCGACGACGCGGCCGCGATGAGCGCGGCCGGGCGGTTCTTCTGCGCCGATGCCGCCGGAGCCCGCGGCGACCTGCTGGCGGGCACCGCGCCGTACGGCTCCGTGTGGGTCCTCGTCGAGTACCCGGGCGGCTGGCCGCCCAACGGCTTCGACGGGCTCGACCTCGACCCGCACGTCAAGGGCGTCGTGTTCCGGGCCGCCCAGACGGTGCGGGCCCGCATCCTCCTGATCCGGCGGCACGGGCGGCGCGCCGCCGAGGGTCCGAGGCGCTGGGCCGTCCTGCGGCACGGCGTCAACGGCGCCTACCGGCAGAGCTGGGGCACCTGGGACCGCGCGGAGGAGCTGACCGGGATCGTCGGCGCTCTCGACGCCCCCGGCGACCTGGGGCATCCGCCGGTCGTCCTCGTCTGCGCCCACGGACTGCACGACGTGTGCTGCGCCGTCCGCGGGCGGCCCGTCGCGCGGGCACTGAGCCTGCGATGGCCGCGTCTCGTCTGGGAGTGCACGCATGTGGGCGGTGACCGGTTCGCCGCCAACGTCGTGGTCGCGCCCGACGGCGTCTACTACGGCAGGCTCGACGCGCCGTCGTCCGTCACCGCCGTGGAACAGCACCTGGCCGACCGCATCCACGCCGACCACCTGCGCGGTTACACGGACCTCTTCCCGCCGCAGCAGGCGGCGGTGGCGGAGGCGCTCCGGCGGTTCGGCCCGGCCGGCCGGCACGCGTACGCGGTCGAGGAGACCCTCCGCGACCACGACCGCTGGCGGATCCGCCTCGCCGGGCGCCCGCCTTGGCCCGCGTCCCTCGACGTCGAGGTGCGCTCGCACCATGCCGCGCCGACGTTGCTGACCTGCCGGGGACGGGCGGCGAGTTCGGCCGTCTCCTACGAGGTCACGTCCCTGCGCGCCGGTTGAGCCCTTGAGCCCGTCCCGCCCGCGCGTCCCTCACGCCTCGCCGTGCGGACGCGCCGCGTGCCCGGGGCGGCCCCGGGTGCGGCGGGCTTCCTTCATCTCCGCCTCGTACAGATGGTCGCGGCCCTGGACGAGGTCGTCGCGCAGCTGTTGTTCCAGGGCCTTGTAGGGCTCGTAGAAGGTGGTGTTGTACTCCTCCACGATCTGGAACGTCCACCGTCCCTCCAGCACATTGCGGCCGACCAGCTCGCGATCGATCCGCTCGGCCCACTCCTCGTGTCCCGCCGCGCGCAACAGGCCGACGGCGCGGCCCAGTTCGAGGTCGGCGGTGCCGGTCAGCTGGTGCAGGGCGTAGAGGTGCCCGCGGGCCCGCTCCACCGTCTCCAGCGCCTTCGACACCGAGCCCAGCGCTTCCACGGTCGCGTCACCGACGCCGTCGGGCCGGGTGTGGGCCCGGGTGGGGCCGTCCTGGTTCTCACTCATGGCTCTCGCCTCCCCGCCCGTCCGGCCGGGATACCGCGGGGCCGGCCAGATGACACTGAACGTGTGAAAGGGCTAGGGTCGGCCGGGTGACTGCCGGGTCGGCCTTGGGCCATACGCGAGTGAGGGTCCCGGCCCCGGCGTGAGCGCGCGGCGGGCCAGAGGCCCGCCCCCGGTTCCCTGTCTTCGTCCGGCGCCCGCGCGGCGCCCCTTCCGTCAACGGACCACAGGACCCGGAGCCACGCACACTCATGCCCTCCCTCCCCGCCACCGAGCAGGACCCGTCCGGCCCCGAAGGGCCGGCCGCCACCGTGCAGTTGAACCACACCGCCGTCTACGCCGCCGACCGGTCGCTGGCGGCCGAGTTCCTCGCCGCGATCCTGGGGCTGACGGTCGGCGCCCCGTTCGGGCCGTTCCTCCCGGTCGACCTCGGCAACGGCGTCACCCTCGACTACTACGAGAAGCGGGACGAGCCGATCCAGTCGCAGCACTACGCGTTCCTCGTGCCGGAGGCGCGGTTCGACGCCATGATCGCCCGGCTGGAGGCGGTCGGCGTCACCTACTACGCCGACCCCGGTCACACCGAACCCGGCCGCGTCAACCGCCTGTTCGGGGGGCGCGGGGCGTACTTCGCGGACCCGGACGGGCACAACATGGAGATCATGACGCGGCCGTACGTCCGTCCGTAGCGCGGTCGCCGCGGGGGCGGGCCGCGACGGCCCGCTCCGGCGCTCACGTCACGGGCGCCCGGCGGGCCGCTTCTGGTCCCGGGTCTCGGGGAGCGGCCGGAATCCGGCGGACGTGTAGGTGGCCACCGCCGCGGTGTTGCGGCTCGGGGTGCAGACGAGCGCGCTGGACGAGCCGAGTTCGCGCAGGGCGGCGGCCGCGGCGAGGGTGACCGCGGTGCCGTGGCCGCGCCCCCGGTGCTGCGGGTGCACCCCCACGGGCTCCAGCAGCCCCGGCCGGCCGGGGCCGGCCGACCACACCGTCACCGCCGCGACCGCGCCGCCCCGGTCGTCGTACGCGACCAGGCACCGGGCGCCGGCATAGGGCGGCGCGGCCGCCATGGCCTGCCAGCTCTCGTCCGTGAACCGCGGGCTTTCGAACGCGGCGCGGTGCACGGCCGTCCGCACCGCTACCCGGCCGGGCCCCACGGTCCCGGTCCGGACGCGAGGGGCCGCCACCGGCTCCGTGAGGTCGCGGCGGAGCGGCGTCCACGGCTCGTCGTCCGTCCAGCCCTGGGCGCGGAGCACCTCCCGCAGCCGTGTGCCGTCCGGCCCGTCGACGGCGCCGTCCGGCCGGGCCAGGACCCCGCGCTCCGGTGCGCTCACGTCGGCGGCGATGCGGCGTGCCAGCTCCTCGTCGCGCCGCGCGTCGGGCGCGACCGCGAGGCGCAGCAGCTCGGGCTCGTCCAGCAGCCCGACGGCGAGGATCCGCCCGTCCCGGCTCCATGTCCGCACCGCCGCGGCCGTCGCCCGCGTGCCGCGGCGCCAGAACCACCCCACGTCCCCCGGGTGCAGCTGCGCCGGCGCGGCGTCGTCCTGCCACTCCCGCAGCGCGGCCACGGCCGCGTGCGGCCCGTCCGCGCCCGGCTCACGCATCACGATCGTCATGTCCCGATCAGACCGCACCGGGCGGCCGCCCCGCACCTGGTTTCGGCGCCCGGGCCCGCGCCGGTCTCTCCTTGTGGACAGCTGCCGTGCCGCCGCGCGCCCGCGGTCTACGGTGGGCCCTTCACTACTTGATCAGGCCGGTTCCCGGCTGGAAGGTGTCCGACCGTGACGACTGTCGCTTATCAGGGCGAGTTCGGCTCCAACTCGGCAGCCGCCACCCAGCAGCTGTTCCCCGGCAGCGCCGAGCTGCCCTGCACCAACTTCGCCCAGGCGCTGGACGCGGTGACGCTCGGCGCCGCGGACGTGGCGGTCATCCCCGTCGACAACTCGGCGGCCGGGCGGGTCGCCGACGTCCACCACCTGCTGCCGGAGTCGGGCCTGTTCGTCATCGGCGAGTACTTCCTCGCCATCCACTTCGACCTGGTGGGTGTCCCGGGTGCCGGGCTCGGCCAGGTGGAGTGCGTGCGCAGCCATGTGCACGCGCTGGGGCAGTGCCGCAAGGTGCTGCGCGAGGGCGGCTGGCGCACGCTCGTCAGCGACGACACGGCCGGGGCCGCCCGTGAGGTCGCCGAGCTGGGCGACCCGCGGCACGCCGCCCTCGCCCCGCCCGCCGCGGCCGCGCACTACGGTCTGGACGTGCTGCGGGCCGGGGTCGAGGACGACCCGGACAACACCACCCGGTTCGTGGTCCTCTCCCGGGACGCCGTCTTCGCCCCGCTCGGCGCGGGCCCCACGATGACGAGCCTCTTCTTCGCGGTACGGAACATCCCGAGCGCCCTGTACAAGGCGCTGGGCGGCTTCGCCAGCAACGCGGTGAACCTCACCAAGATCGAGAGCTACCAGATGGGCGCGGGCCTCAACCCGAGCTGCTTCTACGTCGAGATCGAGGGCCACCCCGACGAGGCGGGGGTCGCTCTCGCCCTCCAGGAGCTGCGCTTCTTCTCCTCCGAGGTCCGCGTCCTGGGCGTCTACCCCGCCCACACACACCGCTCGCGGGAGCGCGTCGGCTGAGGTGAGGCCTCCGCGGGCCCGGAACCCCCGAGCGGGCCGGCCGCTCGCGTGGCCCACGCCAGGTCGGCGCCCGCCTCCGCCGTGGCCGCGGGCGGCGGCGCCGGGCCCGCGCTTTCCCGCCGCACCAGAACCGCCGCCTCCCGGCCCGGGTGAGCGGGGTCTCTCAGGGGCGGACCCGGGCGACGGTGACCGGCGCGTGGCGCGCCGCGCCCGCCACGACCTCCACCGTCAGACCGCTGCCGGTGGTCGTGTACGGCTCCCCGTCGTCCGTGCGCGCCGGGCGGCCCGGTCCGGCCTGGGTGATGTGCCGGGCCAGTTCGGCGGCGACCGGCGTGATCACCGTCTGCGACAGCACGCGCCGCCCGTCCGGCAGCAGCACCGCGACCCGCTGCGGCTGCACCGCGGGGCCGACGTAGCCGATCACCTCGGCGTCCACGCTCTCGCTGTGCCGGGCCGTCCGCCAGATGCGGGCCGCCCCGTACGGGGACGTCGCGCGCTTGGCGACGACGCCCTGTACGCCCTGGGCCTGGAGCTGCTCGAACCAGACGCGGGCCACCTCCACGTCCTCCGTCGCCGGTACGGGCTGGATGGGCGGCTTCGCGCCGGCGAGGACGTCGAGCAGGGCCGCACGGCGTTCGACGTACGGCCGGGCACGCAGATCCTCGCCGTCGACGGCGAGGCAGTCCCACACCGCGTAGTACGCGGGGTACTCCGCCGCGAGCGCGGAGGCCCGGCGCGGCGTCGCGTGCCGGCGCGCCTCGGCCGCGGCGAAGTCGAGCCGGCCGTCCACCCAGACGACGGCCTCGCCGTCCAGGACGGTGCCGGGGCGCAGCATGGACTGGGCGGCGATGGCGAGGTCCATCCACGTGGCGGTGACCATGCGGCCCGAGCGGGCCTGGCACTTCACCGTCTCCTCGGTTCGGTACATGACGAGCCGGTGGCCGTCGAACTTGGGCTCGAACCACCAGCCGGGGCCGGTGGGCAGCGTGGGGACGGACTCGGCGAGCGCGACTGCGACGGGGAACTCCACCCCTCAAGGCTTGCCGAGTACGGCCCGGACCGCAGTCCCGGCTAGGCCGTTCGTCAAGATCACCTTGCGGGAGGCCGGTCCGGCGCACCCGTCGGCCGCCACCGGACGCGGTCGCGCAGCGGCTACGCGGCTTCGTAATGGTGCGCGCGGCCGCCTCGCCAGGTGACCCACGCCGGGTCGTCGAGGAGCGCCTCGGCGTCGGCGAGGCCGGCCCGGCGCAGGAACTCCACGACGTCGGCGTCCGCGTGCGCGAGGCCGAGGATCCGGCCGCGCGCGGTCACCCGCCGGCCGCCCGTGCGGGACGGCGGGTGCACGACTATCGGGGCGCTCGTCATGGTTCCAGGGTGGGGGCTCAGCGGCGCTTCTGCGACTTCATGAACCAGGCCACGGCGACGGCGATCACGATGAGGATGATCAGTATCTTCATGGCCGTCGTCTGCCCCGGACGGGTGAGGTCACGCCTCCTGCGTTGTTCAACTTTCATGTATCGGCTAGGCTCGGCGGCGCACTTGAAAGTTCAAGTTATCCGTCAGAAGGATCCCCGCCTCATGACTCGCGTCCTGACCAGCCCGCTCGCCTCCTCCCCCACCCGCGAGAGCACGTCACCGCACGCCTACGACGCCGGACTGCTGATCCTGCGGATCGCCCTCGGGCTGACCGTCGCCGCGCACGGCACCCAGAAACTCTTCGGCTGGTTCGGCGGTGGCGGCATCGACGGCACCGGCCAGTTCTTCGCACAGAGCGGCTACCCCGCCGGGAAGACGATGGCGGTGATCGCCGGGGTCAGCGAGACCCTCGGCGGGGCGGCCCTCGTGCTGGGCCTGCTGACCCCGCTCGCCGGCGCGGCCGTTCTCGGCACGATGATCAACGCCCTGGCCGTGAAGTGGGGCGGCGGCTTCTTCGCGCCCGAAGGCGTCGAGTACGAGCTGCTTCTCGTCGCCGGCGCCGCCGCGCTGGCCCTCACCGGGCCGGGCCGGATCGCCGTGGACCGCTTCCTGCCGGCCCTGCGCACCCACCGCCTGCGCTACGGCGCCGCCGCCGTGGTGCTGGCCGTCGTGCTCGCCGGGCTCGTCCTGCTCATCCGCTCGTAGCTCCGGGCCCCGGCCGGGGTACTCCCGTCCGAGCGCTCCGCACGCGTCAGTAGCATGTGCGCATGGTGGCCTTTGTTCCGTCGTTCGTGTGTCTGCTCGCCTTCTGCGTGGGGGCGCTGCGCGATCGCCGCAGGGTCAGCAACGCGGTCCTCCTCGGGCTCGGCGTCGTCTTCGCCGTGATGGCGCTCTTCCTCCGCCTTGCGTCCGACCGCCCCCAACTGGGCCGCGATCTCGCGGTCGCCCTGCTGGTCCTCGCGGCGCTCGGCGTGATCACTCTGGCGGGCTTCCTGCTGGCCAACGGCGTCACCATGGTCCGCAAGGAGGGCCGCAGCCCGGCCAACCTGCTGTCGCTGGGGGCGGGCATCGCCCTGGTCGCGCTGCTCGCCCTGCTGACCACGGCGCTGGCCCTGCACACCCGCACCCTCGTGGTGGCGGCGGCCACCGCCGTGGCGCTCGCGGGGTACGTCGCCTTCCTCTTCGTCTGCTTCCTCTGCTACGCCACGCTCTACGCGCGCCTGCGCATCCGGCGCCGGGCGGACTACGTGGTCGTCCTCGGCTCGGGCCTGGTCGGCGGCGACACCGTGCCGCCCCTGCTCGCCGGCCGCCTCGACCGGGCCCGCGAGGAGCACGCGCGGCTCTCGCGCCGGGGGCGCCGGCCCGTACTCCTGACCTCCGGCGGGCAAGGCCCGGACGAGAAGCTGCCCGAGTCGCACGCGATGGCCGACTACCTCATCGAACGCGGCTTCCCGGCCGACCTGATCGAGCGTGAGGACCGCTCGACCACCACCGAAGAGAACCTGACGTTCAGCGACGCCCTGATGCGCCGGGCCCGTCCGGACTACCGGTGCGTCGTGGTCACGAACAACTACCACGTCTTCCGCGCCGCGGTGACGGCTCGCCGCACGGGCGTGCGGGGGCACGTCATCGGCGCGCCCACGGCCGCGTACTTCTGGCCGAGCGCCGTGCTGCGCGAGTTCGTGGCCCTCCTGCTCGCCTACCGCCGGACCAACGCGGCCCTGTTCCTGCTGGTCCTGCTGGGCGGGGTGTTCCTCTGGTGGCTGGCCGGGCCGCACTCGGGCCACGCCGGTCTCCTCGGCGGTTGACCGGCCCGCCCCCGGCGCCGCCGGGCAGCCGTGGCCGGCTCCGCCCCTGCTCTCCTGTGACGGCGGAGCCGGTCCTTCTGTGCTCCGGCCGTCGCTACCGGCGGGCGCGCCTGCCCAGCCAGCCCGCGGCGACGGCACCGGCGGCGAGGGCGGACAGGGCGGCGCCGGGGTGGCGGGCGACAGCGGCCTGGTAGGAGCGGCCGTGCGAGGCGTCGTCGAAGATGCCGTGCGCGCCGTGCCGCCCGTCCTCGGTCCGGTCGACCGGTTCGAAGAGGTTGCTCTTGCCGCTCGGCTCCTGGTCGGTGAGCTGGGAGTCGACCCCGGTGCGCGCCAGGTAGCGGTCGAGGAGGGCCGGGATCAGGCGGTTGGCCCAGATCGTCGCCACGGTGGTGGCGCCGATGTAGTACTGCTTGCGGCGCGGATGGTCGGCCGCGTGCACGACGCCGCGGGCCGCGACCTCCGGCTGGTAGATCGGCGGGACGGGCTGCGGATGCCGGTCCAGGCGCGTCGTCACCCAGGAGAACTGAGGGGTGTTGACGGCCGGCATCTGGGCGATGGTGACGTGCACGTTGCTGCCCCGGTGCAGGAGTTCCGTGCGCAGCGAGGACGTGAAGCCGTTGATGGCGTGCTTGGCGCCGCAGTACACCGACTGCAACGGCACCGAGCGCTCCCCGAGCGCGGACCCGACCTGCACGATCGTGCCGCGGTCGCGGGGCAGCATCCGCTTCAGCGCGGTGCGCGTGCCGTTGACGAAGCCCAGGTAGGTCACCTGGGTGGCCCGCTCGTACTCCTCGGCGGTGATCTCGTCGAACGCCGCGAAGACCGTACTGAACGCGCAGTTGATCCATACGTCGATCGGCCCGAAGGCCTGCTCGGCGGCGTCCGCGGCGGCCTCCAGCTGCTGCGGGTCGGCGGTGTCGGCCACCTGGACCAGGGCGCGGCCGCCGCGCGCCTCCACGTCCTTCGCCGCGTCCTCCAGGCCCGCGCGGCCGCGGGCGATCAGGACGACGTCGGCGCCGCGCTCGCCGAACATGCGGGCGGTGGCGCGGCCGATTCCGGCGCTGGCGCCGGTGATGACGACGGTCTGGGACATGGTGCGGATCAGCTCCTTGCTCGGCGGTGTACGCCGTCAGGCGTGGGGGTCCTGGGCGAGACGGGCGGCGCTCTCCAAGAGCAGGGCGTGGACGAACGCCTGCGGGAGGTTGCCGCGCAGCTGGCGCTGGGCGACATCGAACTCCTCCGCGTACAGCCCCGACGCGCCACAGGCGCCCCGGTTGCGTTCGAACCAGCGGAGCGCGTCGACCGCGTTGCCCTGCTGGTGCTCGGCGAGCGCCATGACGAGCCCGCACAGGAGGAACGCGCCCTCGGCGTCCTCCAGCGGCCGGTCGTCGTGGCGGAAGCGGTAGATGAAGTGGTGCTGCGCCAGCTGGTCCCGGCACGCGGCGAGCGTGGCGCGGGTGCGCGGGTCCTCGGCGGGCAGCGCGCCCCGGACGGCGGGCAGCAGCAGGGCCGCGTCGATGGCGGGGTCGTCCGCCGCGCGCTGCCAGGCGCCGTCGGCGCGCACGCAGGTGCCGCTGGTGGCGGCGAGGACGGTGTCGGCGAGCGCGGTGCAGGTGGCGGCCAGCTGGTGGCGGGGGGCGGCGCGGGCCAGGGCGCGCAGTCCGGCGACGCAGGCGAGCCGGCTCTGCGTCCACACCCGGGTGTCCAGCTCCCAGATGCCCGCGTCGGGCTCCTGCCACCGGTCGGCGACGGCCCGCACGGCGATGTCGGCGGCCTTCCACCCGTCGGGGCCCAGGCGCCCGTGCCGCTCGGCCGCGGCGAACAGCAGCAGCGCCTCGCCGAAGCAGTCCAGCTGGAACTGTTCGCGGACGTGGTTGCCGGTCCGGCTGTGGCCGCCGGGGTAGCCGGGCAGGTCCAGTTCCCGCTGGCCGGGGACGGGGTCGCCGTGGACGGTGTAGGCGGGGACGAGGTGCGGGCCGTCGGCGAGCAGCCGTTCGCCGGTGAAGCGCACGGCGGCGTCGAGCAGTTCGGGGGCTCCGGCGGCGGCCGCCGCCTGTCCGGCGTAGCTCTGGTCGCGGATCCACACGTAGCGGTAGTCGTAGTTGCGGCCGGCCTCCGCGCGTTCGGGCAGGCTCGTGGTGGCCGCCGCGACCATGCCGCCGCCGCGGGCGGTCAGGCCGCGCAGCACGGCGTAGGAGCGCCGGGCGTCCGGGGTGGCGATCGTGCCGTCCAGCGGCGGTACCGTCCGCCGCCAGCCGTCCTCGGTGGCGGCCCAGGCCGCGTCGGCGCGCGGCGGTTCGGCGGGGAGCGCCAGGTCGGAAGAGTCCAGGACGAGGTCGCGCCGTTCGCCGGGGCGCAGCACCAGGTCGGCGGTGAGCCCCTCGGCGCCGGCCGTCGCCGAGGGCACGCCCTGCCAGCGCAGGTGGTGGCGGCCGGTGCGCAGGTGCCAGACGCCCTGCTCGTCCTGGTGCACGGCGGCGAGCGGAGCCCGGCCGTAGTCGGCGCGCGGGTCGAGGACGACGCGGAGGCGGGCGGTGCCTTCCACGGCGCGCACCTGCCGCAGCAGGACCAGTCGGCGCTCCTCCCCGGGAAAGGCGAGGGCGTCGCGGCACTCGATGACGCCCTCGGTGGTGACCCAGCGGCTGCGCCAGATCAGGGTGCCCTCTTCGTAGTAGCCGCCCGGGACCCAGCGCCCGTGCGGGGTCACGGCGTAGACGCCGGCGCCGCCGATGAGCGAGGCGAAGACGGCGTCGTCGTGCCAGGTGGGGGCGCACATCCAGTTCAGCGCGCCGTCCGGCCCGATCAGTGCGCCGCGTTCCCCGTCGGCGAGCAACGCGTAGTCGTGCAAAGCGTGCGGGGGAAAGGACGTACTGCTGCTCACGGGGGCTGCCTCCTGCTGGGCGGGCGCCTTCTGTGGCCTCTTCTGTGACCTCTCTGACCTTTACGGCATTCTTCATACATCGGCCACGTGCGCCGTCCGGCCCGCGGGCCGGTCCCGCCGCCGGTGACAGGGCCGGCGCACGGTGGTGGTCCGAGCGCTCCTGGCGCGGGTACCCAGCCTCGCACTGCGCATGAGCCCTGTCGCGGCACGCGTCGACCGGCCGACGGGCGCCGCGGGCCTACTTGGTCACGACGCGTCCGACCGGGTCGGGCGCGGCCGCCAGGGTCGCGCACGCGGTCCGCCAGCTGTCGTCGCCGGGCCGCAGCCGCGTCCGCAGGTAGGCCGCGGTGAGCCCGGCGAGCGCGGCGACCCGCGCCGGGTTCTCGTCCGTGGTCTCGGCGGCGTCGTACCCGGCGATCCCGCCGAGCCCGTGCTCCGCGTCGAAGAGGGTGAGCAGGGCCGTGGGTCCGGGGGCGAGGGTGAAGGGGTCGGCGTGCCAGTCCGGCCCCATGTCCGTGAAGTGCCGGGAGTCGTCCTTGTCCCCGGCGACGACGAGCGCCGGGGTTGTCATCGTCGAGAAGTCCAGGGACCGGAAGATCGTGAGCTGCTCGGCCATGGGGCCGTTGAGCACGTCGCCGCGGCCGGGCGCGGCGAGCAGCACGCCCGCCTTGATACGGGGTTCGCGCAGGCGCGCGACCTCCCCGGTGTCGGGGTCGGTGACCTCGGCGCCGAGCAGCAGGCTCGCGGTGAAGCCGCCCAGCGAGTGCCCCGCGAGAGCGACGGCGGTGCGGTCGACCCGTCCGGTGAGCGTCGGCACGGCGCTCTCGATCGCGTCGAAGCGGTCCAGGACGTGGGTCATGTCCTCGGCGCGGGAGCGCCAGAAGAACGGGGCGCCGGGCGCGTCCGCGACCAGGTGGCTCAGTGTCCTGGAGCTGAGGTGGGTGGGCTGGACGACCACGAAGCCGCGGGCCGCCCACTGGTCGGCGAGCGGCGCGTAGCCGTGGAGCGAGGAGAGGTGGTGCGAGGGGCCGTGGCCGTGGGAGAGGAGGAGGACGGGCAGGTCGGTGCCGGTGGCGGGGGCCGAGACCCGGACGTGGAGGTCGACGGGGCGTCCCGGTACGGACAGGACCACCGGGCTGTAGGAGACGACGGGGGCGGGGGTGGCGGAGGCGTTCACGGCGGGTGGTTCCCCTTCTGCGGTTCCTGCCCGCTCGCCGGCCGAAGTGGCCGCGGGGGCAGGGGAGATCGGAGGCGCCCCGCTTCGGTTACGCTGAAGCGGAACGTTGCTCCACTAATATCCGGAACGCTGCTCCGCTTTGTCAAGCGGGGCAGGAAGGAACACGTCATGACCAGCGACAGCCCCACCGGGGGGACGGCCCGGACCAAGCGGGCCGACGCCCAGCGCAACCGGGAGACCGTGCTCGCGGCCGCCGCCGAGACGTTCGTCGTCGCCGGTGTCGACGCGCCGATCCGCCAGATCGCGGCCCGGGCCGGCGTCGGCATGGGCACGATCTACCGCCACTTCCCGACCCGGGCGGAGCTGGTCACCGCCGTGTACCGGCACCAGATCGAGGCGTGCGCCGAGGCCGGCCCGGCGCTGCTGGCGAGTGCCGGCTCCCCGTTCGAGGCGTTGCGCCGGTGGACCGACCTCTTCGTCGACTTCCTGGTCACCAAGCACGGACTCGCCGACGCGCTGCAGTCCGACAGCGACCGGTTCGCCGCGCTGCACACCTACTTCCTCGACCGGCTGCTCCCGGTCTGCGCCGAGTTGCTCGACGCCGCCGTCGACGCGGGCGCCATCCGCCCCGGCACCCAGCCCTACGAGCTGATGCGCGGCATCGGCAACCTCTGCGTCGGACGCGACGACGACCCGCGCTACGACCCGCGCCGCCTGGTCGCCCTGCTCCTGCTGGGACTGCGGGAGCCCGAAGCGCCCTGACGCACCTGTCCGGTGCGCCCAGTCGGGTGGTCACGGGCGCTCCGGCATGCGCCCGGCCAGGGACGGGACCACCGTGGTTCGTGTCCCACCGACACCGACCCAAGGAGCCGTCATGGCCGACCGCAGCAACTACCAGGACCCGACCCTCGACCCGTTCGACCCGCAGGACGAACGCGAGCGCCAGGACCGCGAGCGCGAGCGGCGCCGCGACGACGACACGCAGCCCCTGCTGCCCGAGGACGGCCCGCTCGGCCACGACGACCCGCGGGACAGCGCCGGCTACCGCTAGGCGGCCTCGCCACCGTCGCGACGGCGCCCCCGGGCCGGTGCACCCACCGGCCCGGGGGCGCTCCGGCGTCCGCGGACCGGTGGACCGGCGGGCCGGCGCCCCGATTGACCGGCGCTTTCGCGGGCACAGTGTGCGCACGACGCCCGGGGGCGGGTGCGGTACGGAGGGGGAGCGATGGGTACGGCGACCAAGGTGCCCGAGACGCGCGACATGCGGGGCGAGGAACTCTCGGGCGACGAGGCGTACGAGGCGCTGCGCCGCTACGGGGGCCGCCAGCTCCTGCGGGACGCCTTCGTCCGCTTCCGCTACGCGGACGGGTTCAGCCACGCCCGGGCGCTCGCGCTGCAGACGGTGCTGGCGCTGATCCCGCTCGCCATCGTCTTCGTCGGCCTGTCGACGACCCTGCACACCGAGAGCGTCGGCCGGTTCGCGGAGGTGACCATTCACCGGATCGCCCGGGGGCCGAGCGCCGAAGTGGTCGACGACGCCCTCGCCAGGAGCCGCCGTACCGCGGGAGAGGGCACCCAGGTCGCCCTCTGGTTCGCGCTGGCGTTCTCGCTGTCCAACACCACCACGGCCATGTGCCAGGTCGAGCGCGGCGCCAACCGCATCTACGGCAACGAGCGCGACCGCCCGTTCCTCAAGAAGTACGCGCGCGGACTCGTCATGGCGGTCAGCGCCGGGTTCCCGCTGGGCCTCGGCTTCATCATGATGGTGGCCGGCGGCGACCTGGGAGCGGCCGCCGTGTCCGTCTACCACCTCGGCGACGGCGCGGGCGCCGCCTGGACCGCCGTGCGCTGGCCGCTCGGGCTGGTCCTCGCGCTGCTGTCGGCGAGCGCGATCTTCCGGCGCTCGCCCCGCCGCCGCCAGCCCGGATACACCTGGCTGGCGTTCGGCGCCGCCGTCTACCTGGTGCTGTGGTCGCTGCTGACCTGGGGCCTGAGCCTGTACCTCTCGCTCAGCGGCTCCTTCGACACCGTCTACGGCCCGCTCAGCGCCTTCATGTCCCTGCTGCTGTGGGCCTACCTCACCTCCGTCGCTCTCTTTCTCGGCCTGTCCTTCGCGGCCCAGCTCGAAGCCGCCCGGGCCCTGCGCCCGGGCCCCGCCGACCCCGACCCCGGGGTCTGACGGGCCCGGGCGCGCCCCGTCGGCTCACTTCCCGTCGAGCGCCCGGCGGAAGGGAAGCGGGCTGTGCAGCGCCCGCTCGATGCTCTCCAGGCTGCGGCCCTTCGTCTCCGGCACCTTGCGGACGACGAAGACGATGCAGGCGACGTTCATCAGCGCGTAGAAGAGGAAGGTGCCGGAGCGGCCGATGGTGTTGATCGCCGTCAGGGCGGTCATCGCGATGAGGAGGTCGAAGCCCCACACCGACAGCGTGGCGAGGCTGGTGGCCGGGCCGCGCACGCTCAGCGGCAGGATCTCCGGACCGATCAGCCAGACGACGGCCTGCATGCCCACGCCGTTGCACAGGATGTACGCGAACAGCGAGACGATCACGGTCCAGCGCTGCGCGGCGGAGCCCGTGGACGTGGCGAAGGCGAGCGCGAGGACGACCATGGCCAGCGCCGAGCCGGGCAGGAACCACAGCATCGTGCGCCGCCGCCCCGCTTTGTCGACCGCGACGGCGCCCACCACTCCGGCCACGACGAGCATCGCGCCGATGCCGATGCCGGTGAGCAGGGCCACCGAGTCGCCGAAGCCGGCGTCGTCCAGGATCGTCGGCGCGTAGTAGACGATGGCGTTGACCCCGGTGAGCTGGGAGAAGGCCGCGATGCCGACGGCGATCAGGAGGGCCGGGCGCAGCCACCGCTGCCGCAGCCGTCCCCAGCCCCCGCCGCCCCGCGGCGCGTCGGCGGTGACCGCGGTGATCTCCGCCAGCTCCGCCGCCACGTCCGCTCCGGCGGGCCGCAGCCGGCGCAACGTGCGCTCGGCCTCGTCACCGCGGTGCTGTTCGAGGAGCCAGCGCGGGCTCTCCGGGAGGAACAGCATGCCGACGGCGAGGGCCGCGGCGGGCACGACCGCGAGGGCGAACATGATGCGCCAGCCGCCGCTGCCGGACAGGGCCCAGCCGCACAGGTAGGCGATGAGCTGCCCGATGGCGACCATGAGCTGGAAGAGCACCATGAGCCGGCCGCGAATGGCGGCGGGGGCCAGCTCCGCGATGTAGACGGGCACCATGTTCGAGGCGCCGCCCACCGCGAGGCCGAGCACGAAACGGGCGGCGACCAGGGTCGTCACGTCGGGGGCGAGCGAGGCCGCCACCGCGCCGGCGGCGAAGATCACCGCGACCGCCGTCACCACCTTGCGCCGCCCGTGCCGTACCGCGGTCCGTCCCGAGACGAGGGCGCCGGCCATCGCGCCGAGCAGGATGACGCTGACGACGATCTCCTGCTCGCGGGAGGAGAGGTCGAGGTCGTCGCGGAGGTGGAGCAGTGCGCCGGAGATGATGCCGGTGTCGTAGCCGAAGAGCAGGCCGCCCAGGGCCGAGACGGCGGCGACGGCGTACACGAGCAGCGGCGGGCGCCCGGTGTCCGGCGGCGGGGCCGCCGGACGGGCGGCCAGCCGGGTCGCCTCAGCCATCGCCCATGACCAGACCCTCGATGGTGTGCTTCTGGGTGATCGGCGTCAGGGCGTCCACGACCGGGCAGTCCAGGTGGCGGCGGACCCGCTCGGGCAGCGACTCCCAGAACGCGCGGGTGACGGCGGTGTCGTGCCGGTCGGCGTTCTTCGCCTCCGGGCCGTCGAGCCCCAGCACCAGCACGGGCCGCGCCTTGGCCGACTCGTTCCGGGTGCCGCGGTGGATGGTCAGGGCGGTGCGGGCCGAGATGTCGCCGCGCTGCGGGTACTTGCGCACCGCGCGCTCCTCGTAGCGGCCGAAGCGCTCGCGGGGCGGGAACATCCCGTGCGCGAAGTCGGGTTCGTCGTCCCACTGGGTGCCGGGGGCGATCTCGAAGGGACCCATGTCCTCGGCGGTGTCGACCGCGGTGACGTTGAACGCCAGCGAGGTGAGGCGGCCTTCCTCGCGGGTCTCCTCGGGGAGGGGGAAGTCGCGGTGCCACGGCTGGTTCACGGCGCCCTCCAGCGGTACGTCGAAGCCGAGTTCGACGATCCGGTAGTCGGGGCCGAGGACCGCGGTCGCCACGGACCGGACCCACGGGTGGTCGACGAGGTCGACAAAGCCCCGCAGCTGCTCCGGGTGGATCTCCACGTAGAAGCGGTGCGGGCCGCGGCCCACCGCACCGTCCGGCCGCGAGCGCGCCTCCGCGAACGCCGCCTCGATGTCCTCGCGCAGCCGGTCGGCCCACTCCGTGGCGAAGGCCCCCTTCCGGGCGGTGATCCCGTCCGTGTACAGGTGCGTCACCTCCTGCGTCACGTCGACGTCCAGGTCGGCGGGGGACACCCCGGGAAATGCGGACACAGTCATCCTTGCCTCCTTGCAAGCAGAGCTTCCGCCCTTACATTGCATCGTTGAATGCAACGTTGCAATACCCTCTGGCGCGGTCATTTTGTGAAGGGCGTCGCATGACAGGATGAGCGGGTGAGCAGTCGTCTGAAAGATGTGGCCGCCCGAGCCGGCGTCTCCGTGCGCACCGTCTCCAACGTCGTCAGCGGGTCCGCCTCGGTGGCGGCCGAGACCCGTCGGCGCGTCCAGGAGGCGATCGACGAACTCGGCTACGAGCCCAACCTCGCCGCCCGCAGCCTGCGCGCGGGACGCACCGGGATCATCGGACTCGCCATCCCGGAACTGCACTCGCCGTACTTCGGCGAACTCGCCGGGCTCCTGGTGGAGGAGGCCCAGCGCCGCTCCTGGACCGTGATCATCGACCAGACCCGGGGCGACGCCGATGCCGAGCGCCGCCTGCTGACCCGCAGCGGCGGTCGCGTGGTCGACGGTCTCATCATCAGCCCCTGGGCGCTCGACCCCGCCGAACTGGCCGCCCTGGCACCGGCCGTCCCGCTCGTCCTGCTCGGGGAGCGCAGCCCGCAGGGGGCCGCGGACCGGGTGGCCGTCGACAACGTCGCGGCGGCCGAGGAGGCCACGGGCCATCTGATCCGGCTCGGCCGCCGGCGCATCGCGGCCATCGGCCTCCAGCCGCACCTGCGCAACGGCACCGCGCGGCTGCGCGCCGAGGGCCATGCCCGCGCCCTCGACCGGGCCGGACTCCCCCGCCCCGCCGCAGCCCAGCGCACCGTCGCCGCGCTGCACCGCGCGGACGGCGCCCGCGCCATGGCCGCGCTGCTCGACGCCCCCGAGCCCCCCGACGCCGTCTTCGCCTTCAGCGACGAACTCGCCCTGGGCGCCCTGCACGTGGCGCACGAGCGCGGCCTGCGTGTCCCCGAGGACCTGGCGATCGTCGGGTTCGACGACATCGAGGACGGCCGCTACAGCCACCCTCCCCTGACCACGATCGCGCCCGACAAGCGGCAGATCGCCGAGCGCTCCTTGCAGTGCCTGGCGGACCGGATATACAGCCCCGGCAACGCCGTCCCCCCGCAGGAACTCGTCGTCCCGCACCGACTGGTGACCCGCGGGACGGCCTGAGCGCGGGCCGTCGTCACCGCGGTCCGGCGCGGTCCGGCCCGGCCCGCCACCGCGCCGGGTCGATCCGCCCTTCGTACAGCGGCAGTTCGAGCGGCGCCTGCCCCGCGGCGAAGGGGTCCCACACGCGGGTGAGGCCCGCGGTGCCGTACGCGCGGACCCGGCGGGCCTCCCCCAGGTCGACCACCTCGGTCAGGACCAGCTCCGGTTCGGGCCCGGCCGCGGCGCGCACCCGCCCCTCGGGGTCGACGAGCACGCTCCGGCCGATCCCGTCCGGCGGCGCCGCGTTGACGCTGGCCATGAAGACCTGGTTGACGATGGCGTTGGCGCGCGCGAGGACGAGTTCCTGGGTGCGGTCGACGGTCGGCGTCCGCACGAGGTTCAGGACCAGGTCGGCGCCCTGCCACGCGAGGTGCCGCGTGACTTCCGGGAACCAGGCGTCGTAGCAGACCGACAGGCCGATCCGGCCGTGGTCCTCCAGATCGAAGACCACGAAGCGGGTGCCCGACCCGGTCGTCTCGTGCGGCCGCCACGGGAAGACCTTGCGGTACGACGCCACCCGTGTGCCCTGCGGCGAGTAGACGACCGCCGTGTTGTAGACCTGCCCGTCCTCCGCCAGCTCGTAGACGGTGCCCGGGACGAGCCAGACGCCCAGGTCCCGCGCGAGCGCGGCGAGGGCCGCCCCGCGCGGCCCGTCCAGCGGCTGCGCCGCCGCGCGCATGACCTCCGCGGGGTCCTCGTCCCTGCGGTGCCCGCACAGGTGCAGCTCCGGATACGCGAACAGCCGCACGCGGGGGTACGCCCGGGTGAGACCGGCCACCTCCGAGGCGAAGGAGTCCAGGCCGGGGTCGCTGTGGTGGCGGGCGGCGGCCTGCACGAGGCCGACGGGCAGGGGGCGGGACATCGGCTACGGAACCTTTCGGGCGGGCGACACGGCAAGGCCGGGCGAGAGGCGGCGCGGGGGCCCTGGTGCGCTGGGCACCGGCGGCGTGAGGGGCGCGGTCGAGCCAACCACCCCCGCCTCGTACCGGACAAGCCCCCTCTTGCCTGCGCGAACCACAGGGCGAGCCTGTACCTTCGGGCGTGGCCAGGACACCCCTCACCGACGGACAAGGCGCTCACACGGATGACTCTGAACCAGTTGCGGGCCTTCGTCGAGGCGGAGCGGGGCGGGTCGTTCACCGCCGCGGCGCAGGCCATGGACATGGCGCAGGCGTCGGCCTCCGAGCTGGTGCGCCGCCTGGAGACCGAACTGGACGCGGAGTTGTTCGTCCGCGGCAGCCGCACCCTGACCCTCACCTCGGCGGGACAGGAGCTTCTGCCCTACGCCCAGCAGGCGGTCCAGGCTGCGGACCACGGCACCCGGGCCGTGCGCTCCCTCGGCTCGCTCGGCGGCGGCACGGCCACCTTCGGGGTGCTGCGCAACGCCGACTACTACCTGCTCTCCAACCTGGTCCAGATGTTCCACGCCCGGTACCCGTCCGTACGGGTCCGCCTCGTGGGCCAGAACTCGGCCGAGACGGCCGCCGCCGTCGCAGCGGGCCTCATCGAGGCCGGTCTGGTCGTGCTGCCGATCGACGACGAGGGCCTCGCGGTCAGCCCGCTCCTGCGCGACGAGGTCTTCTACGTCAGCGCCGACGCGGAACGCACCCGCGCCCCCGTCACCATCGAGGCCTTCGCACGGGCGCCCATGGTGCTGTACGACGCCCGGTACGGCTGGCAGGACCCGACGCGGCGGCAGATCGCGGAGCGCGCGCAGCTCGCCGGCGTCACCGTCGACCCGCTGATCGAACTCGAACACGTCGAGGCGGCGCTGAAGCTGGTCGCGGCGGGCGTGGGCGACACCATCGCCAGCCGCGCGGTCGTCGAGGCCCCCACCTTCCCCGCCGGGCTGCGCACCGCCCCGTTCGCGGAGCCGCTCTACGACACCATCGCGCTGGTCAGGCGCCGGGGCTACCCGCTCTCCCGCGCCACGCGCGAGCTGGCCCGGATCGCCGAGGACACCCTGCGCGAGATCGGTGTCGGCCTCACCCTGTGACGCCGTACCCGCTGCACCCGCCTCCTGCCGCAGGGAAACCCTCTGGATCGGACAGGAACTACCCCTCTAGTCCTGTGCCGACCTGGCGTCTAGCGTCCTCGCCATGCAGATCACGCACGACGAAGCCCAGGCCCTCCCCCCGCTCCAGTGGCTCAAGAAGCCGGCCGTGGACGGCCCTCCCGCCCAGCGCGACCCCAAGGTGGTCGAGCGGGTCTCCCAGATGCTCAAGGAGATCGAGCACAAGGGCATGGACGCGGTCCGCGCCTACGCCCAGGAGCTCGACGGCTGGTCCGGCGACCTGGAGATCGGGGCCGCCGAGCTGAAGAAGTCGGGGGACGCGCTGCCCCCGGACGTCCGTACCGCTCTGGAGATGGGGTACGAGCGCACCCACCGGTTCGCCGCGGCCCAGCGCGAGCACCTGACGGACTTCGAGATCGAACTCGCCCCCGGTGTGCGGGGCGGCCAGCGCTACGTGCCGGTCTCCCGCGTCGGCGCCTACCTCCCCGCCGGCCGCTTCCCACTGCTGGCCAGCGCCTTCATGACGGTCAACGTCGCCAAGACGGCGGGCGTACCGACCGTCCTCGCCTGCACGCCCCCCTCGGGCGAGCACGGCGCCCACCCCGCCGTGCTCTACGGCGCCCACCTCTCGCGCGCCGACCGGGTCTTCGCCCTCGGCGGCGTCCAGGCGCTGGGCGCGATGGCGTTCGGCCTGCTCGGCGAGGCCCCGGTCGACATGCTGGTCGGCGCCGGGAACGCCTTCGTCACCGAGGCCAAGCGGCAGCTGTTCGGCCAGGTCGGCATCGACCTGCTGGCGGGCCCCTCCGAGGTCGCCGTCATCGCCGACGACAGCGCGGACCCGGTCTGGGTCGCGGCGGACCTGCTCGGCCAGGCCGAGCACGGCCCCAACTCCCCCGCCGCGCTGATCACCACGTCCGAGCAGCTGGGCCGCGCCGTGGTCACGGAGATCGAGCGCCAGCTCGCCACGCTGGCCACCCGGGACATCGCCGGACCGGCCTGGCGGGACTTCGGTTCGGTCATCGTCGTGGCCGACCGGGACGACGCCGTCGCCGTGGCCGACGTGCTCGGCCCCGAGCACCTGGAGATCCACACCACGGACGACGACTACTACCTGGCCAACCTCACCTGCTACGGCTCCCTGTTCATCGGCCCGTGGTCGACGGTCGCCTACTCCGACAAGGGCATCGCCGGCACCAACCACGTCCTGCCGACCGGCAAGACCGCCCGCTACAACGCGGGGCTGTCCGTCTCGCGCTTCCTCAAGCCGCTGACCTACCAGCGCGCCGCCAAGGACGGCACGGCGGCGCTGGCCCCGGCGGTCGAGCGGATCTCGGCCTTCGAGGGCCTGGCCGCGCACGGCGCGACCGCGACGCTGCGCATCGACGAGATCGGCCGCACCTCAGAGCTGTTCGACTCCGTTCCGGCGGCCCTGCGCGAGCAGCTCTGATCCCCTGCCCCGCCGCCACGCCGCGGTGCGGCGCGGCCCGGCGGCGGGGCACCCCGCCCGGGCCCCGGCCCGCCTCTTCCCCTTCGTTCCCCCTTCACCCTCTCCCCCAGGTTGCCCACGTCCCCCCATTCATCCGAGGATCCCCGCATGCAGCACCACCCGCCCGAGCCCCCGCCGTCCGCTCCCGCCGGCACCGCTCTCACCCAGGGCCTCAAGGGCCGTCAGATCACCATGATCTCCATCGGCGGGGTGATCGGCGCCGGCCTCTTCGTCGGTTCGTCCACGGCGGTGGCCACCGCGGGACCCGCCGTCCTGATCTCGTTCCTGCTGGCCGCCGCGCTCGTGGTGCTCGTCATGCAGATGCTCGGCGAGATGGCGGTGGCCCAGCCGGACACCGGGTCCTTCTCGACGTACGCGGACCGCGCCCTCGGCCGCTGGGCGGGGTTCTCCATCGGCTGGCTGTACTGGTGGTTCTACATCCTCGTCATCCCCATCGAGGCCATCGCGGCCGGGGAGGTCATCGCCTCCCTGACGGCGCTGCCGAGCTGGATCCCGGCGCTGGCGATGATCGTCCTGCTGGCGGGCAGCAACCTCCTCGCGGTGCGCAACTACGGCGAGTTCGAGTACTGGTTCGCCCTGCTGAAGGTCGTCGCGATCGTGGCCTTCCTGGTGCTGGGCGTCCTCGCCGTCCTCGGGCTGCTGCCCGGCTCCGGCACCCACGGCGTGGCGCACCTGTGGGACCACGGCGGCTTCGCCCCCAAGGGCGCCACCGCCGTCCTCGCCGGTCTGCTGACCGCGATGTTCAGCTTCCAGGGCAGCGAGATCGTCACCATCGCCGCGGCCGAGTCCGAGGAACCGAAGAAGAACATCAGGAAGGCCGTCCGCGCGGTCGTCTGGCGGCTCGGCCTCTTCTACATCGGCTCGATCCTGGTCGTCGTCTGCCTCGTCCCGTGGAACGCCGCCGACCTGGCGGAGTCCGGTTCCTACCAGGCCGTCCTGGAGCGGATGAACATCCCGGGCGCGAGCCGGATCATGGACGTCGTCCTGGTCGTCGCCGTCAGCAGCTGTCTCAACTCGGCGATCTACACCGCGTCCCGCATGGTGTTCTCCCTCGCCCGGCGCGGCGACGCCCCGGCCGCCTTCGCCCGCACCTCGCGCCACGGCGTGCCGCGCAACGCGGTGGTGGTCTCCACCGTCATCGGCATCGCCGCGGTGATCGCCAATTACCTGCTGCCGAGCGTCTTCTCGTATCTCATCGCCTCCAGCGGCGCGATCGCCCTCATGATGTACCTGGTCATCGCGGTGACCCAGTACGCGACCCGGCGCAAGGCGGGCCCGCCGCGCGAGGTGCGGATGTGGGGGTTCCCCTACCTCACCCTCACCACGGTCGCCTTCATCGCGGCGGTGCTCGTCCTGATGGCGGTGCTGCCGGGGCACCGGCTCGAACTGTGGCTCTCGCTCGGCCTCGCCGCGGTCCTGGTCGCCGTGGGCGTCGTCCGCCAGCGGCGGCTGCGCGGGGACGCGGCCGAACCGCCCGTGCCCGCGCCGGCGACGGCCGCCCGGCCGTGACGGCCCGCGGGTCTCAGGAGACGCGCGCGTGCGTGGCCCTGGGCACGAACTCGGTGGGCAGCACCAGCCGCTCGCCCGCCGGGTCGACGTCGCCGCCGATGCGCCGGACGAGCAGCCGCGCCGCCTGGCGCGACAGCTCCCGCAGGTCGTGCCGGACGGTGGTCAGCCGGAACACCTCCCAGGCGGCCATCGGCAGGTCGTCGAAGCCGATGACCGTGAGGTCCTCGGGCACCCTGATCCCCGCGGCGAGCGCGGCGTTCAGGACGCCGATGGCGACCACGTCGTTGCCGCAGAAGACCGCCGTCGGTGCCTCGGCGGCCGCCAGCAGCACGGGCAGGGCCCGGTACCCGGTCTCGTACTCGAAGGCGCCGCGCGCCACCCGGTCCTCCGCGAGCCCGACCCCGGCCTCGGCGAGGGCCAGCCGGAAGCCGAGTTCGCGCTCGCGCCCGGTCGTGGTGTTGGCCGCGCCGAAGATCCCCGCGATCCGCCGGTGGCCCAGGGCGACCAGCTCCTCGGCCACGAGGCGGCCACCGCCCTCGTTGTCGACGACCGAGGCGTAGTCGCCCGCGCCGCCCGTGTCGCGGTTGAGGAAGACGAACGGCATGCCGCGTCGCTCCAGCTGGGCCGGGAGCCGCGAGTCCGTGGTGGCCGTCGCGAGGACGACCCCGTCCAGCGACTGGTCCAGGAGCCGCTCCTCGGCGACCGCCTCGTCGGACCGCTCGGTGATCAGCATCATCCGGTAGCCGAGGGTGCGCAGTTCGTCGTGGAGCGGAGCGATGACATGCGGGTAGAACGGGTTCGTCAGGTCCGTGACGATGACGCCGACGCGGCGCGTGGAGCGCGTGGACAGGGTGCGCCCCGCCTCGCTCGGTACGTAGTTCAGCGCCTGAGCGGCCCGCCGCACCTTCTCCCGCGTCGCCTCCGACACCCTGGGGTCGTCGCGCAGCGCCCGCGACACCGTGGGCTGCGAGACACCCGCCAGCCTGGCCACGTCGTGACTGGTGATCCCCATCAGCTCTCTCCTCGTCGCCACCACTGCACCGCCCCGGCGCGCCTGCGGATCAGTATACGTATGTGTGCTCAGCTCCCGACGAAGACAGCGGCCCTTCCCTCAGCCGCTCTGCGTCCGAAAAGGGCTCTCAGATTGGTGGCGCCTCACCTCTTGACACTCGCCTCCTCCAACACCTGTCATAGGAATGCATACGTATTCACCAACAAGGAGCCGTCATGTCCGATGTCCCTGATGTCCCCGATGCCGTCGTCACCCCCGGCGAACTGACCCGGCGCACCGTGCGCCGCACCGACTTCGTCTCCTGCAACCAGGCCTTCATCGACTGCCGCACCCCGGGCTCGGACCGCAAGGAGAACTACGCGATGATCGGGCCGGGTGTCTCCCAGGCCGCCGGTCAGCACGTCAACCTCCGCCTGCCGCACGGCTACAACATCGGCGCCGCCGCCATGCCGCACGGCATCACGAACAACCTGCACCTGCACTACACCGCCGAGGTGTTCGTCTGCACCGAGGGCGAGTACCTGCTGCGCTGGGGCGCGGACGGCACCGAGGGCGAGCTGCTGCTCAAGGCCGGGGACATCGCCTCGATCCCCACCTGGATCTTCCGTGGCTTCACCAACACGGGCCCGGACGACGGCTGGCTGTTCACCGTGCTCGGCATGGACCACACCGGCGGCATCATCTGGGGCCCCTCGGTGCTGCGCGAGGCGCAGGGCCACGGCCTGTACCTGAGCGCGGAGAACGAGCTGATCGACACCGTCGCCGGCGACACCCTGCCCCCCGAGGCCGAACTCGTCAGCCCCATGACGCAGGAGCAGATCGACCGGCTGCGCCGCTACAGCCCCGAGGAGATGAAGCGCCGCATCGCCGCCGCGGACGAACTGGTCTGGTCGGAGCACCCCTTCCTCGACAGCACGCTGCCCGGCGGCGGGGTCCGCCTGAGCTGCGTCATCGGGTACGGCATGACCGAGGACCCGCACCAGGAGCCCCGGATCTTCAACCCCCACGGGCACAACGCGGCCTGGCTGCGCGCCGAACCGGGGCAGGGCGTGTCGTACCACCGCCAGCACGAGACCCAGACACTGATCGTCAAGGACGGCGAGTGGGAGGTCACGCTCAACCGCACCGACCCGGTCTCGGTGCGCCTGGGCCCCCGCGACATGCTCTCCGTCCCGCAGGACGCCTGGCGGACCCTGCGCAACGTCGGAGAGACCCGGGGCGACCTCCTGGTGGTCAACTCCGGCGACGGCCGCGTCCGCCTGGAGTGGGACGAGGAGGTCGCCAAGAGCGCGGCCGACGCCGGCCTCGGCATCGACCACAACGGCTACCTCGCCCCGTACGCCCTCCTGCCCCGCTCCGCGCGGCGCTGGTGACCGGCGTGCGCCGGGCCACCCCGCACCGCGCGCTGCCGGTGGTCGTGGTCCCGGGGATGCTCTGCGACGCGAGCCTGTGGTCCGGCGTCACCTTCCCCGCCGACCGCGAGGTCCGGCACGTCGCACTGGAGCGGCCGGACATCGGGGCGCTCGCGGAGGACGTCCTGTCCGCGGTGCCGGGTCCGTTCGTCCTGGTCGGGCTGAGCCTGGGGGCCATCGTCGGCTTCGAGGCGCTGCGCCGGGCGCCGGAGCGGATCGCCGGCCTGTGCGTGATGGCGACGAACGCGTCGGCGCCGCGCCCCGGGCAGTACGCGGCCTGGCGCGCGATGGACGGGCTGATCCGTGCCGGGCGGTTCGAGGAGGTCGTCGAGCAGACCCTGCCGGACATGTTCCCCGACCGCTGCCCCTCGCCCGAAGGCGCCCGGCGCTACCGCCGGATGGCCGCGGCGGTCGGCCCGGACGCCGCCCGCGTCCAGCTCGCGGCGCAGGCGACCCGGACGGACGCGGCCGGCGCGCTGCGGGCCGCCCGCTGTCCCGCGGTCGTGCTCAGCGGGGCCGGGGACACCCTGTGCCCGCCCGCGTTCCACCGGACGATCGCGCACGCCGTACCCGGCGCCCGACTGCGCGAACTGCCCGACGCGGGCCATCTGCTGCCCTGGCAGCGCCCCGACGCCGTCACCGCCGCCCTGCGCGCCGTCCTCGACGCCGCCGACCGCGGCGCCGCGGTCCCGGCCCTGACCCCGCCGCCCTGACCGGCCGCCCCCGCGCCGGTCCCCCACCTCACCCGCACGCCCCTCCCCCAGCGAAGAGAGCCATCATGCCCCGATTCCTCAAGTCCCCGGTTCCCGCCGCCCAGGTGAGCGCCGCCCGCGCCGACGTGGCCGAGCGCGTCCACGCCATCCTCGACGACATCCGCGAGCGCGGGGACGAGGCCGTCCGGCAGTACTCGGAGAAGTTCGACAACTGGAGCCCCGAGTCCTTCCGGCTGTCGCCCGACGCGATCGAGCGGATCATCTCCGGGGTTCCGCAGGCCGTCCTGGACGACATCCGCTTCGTGCAGCGGCAGGTGCGCACGTTCGCACAGGCCCAGCGCGACTCGATGCACGACGTCGAGATCGAGACGCTGCCCGGCGTCCGCCTCGGCCACCGCCACGTGCCCGTCGCCTCCGCGGGCGCGTACGTGCCCGGCGGCCGCTACCCCCTGACCGCCTCGGCGCACATGACGATCGTGACCGCCAAGGTGGCCGGCGTCCCCCGCGTCGCCGCCTGCACCCCGCCGATCCGGGGCGAGATCCCCGCGGCCACCGTCGCGGCCATGCACCTGGCCGGCGCGGACGAGATCTACCTCCTCGGCGGCGTCCAGGCCGTCGCGGCCCTCGCCCTGGGCACCGAGACGATCGGGCGGGTCCCGATGCTCGCCGGCCCCGGCAACGCGTACGTCGCGGAGGCCAAGCGCCAGCTCTTCGGCGAGGTCGGCATCGACCTGTTCGCCGGTCCGACCGAGATCCTGGTCATCGCCGACGAGCACGCCGACCCGTTCGTCGTCGCCGTCGACCTGCTCTCCCAGGCCGAGCACGGCCCGGACTCCCCCGCCGTCCTCGTGACCACCTCCGAGGAGCTGGGCCGCGAGGTCGCCGCGCACATCGAGCGACTGCTGCCCGGCATGCCGACGAAGGACTTCGCCGGCCCGGCCTGGCGCGACCACGGCGAGATCGTCCTGGCCGCCACCCTCGACGAGGCCTTCGAGATCGCGGACTCCTACGCCAGCGAGCACGTGGAGGTCCTCACCGAGAACCCGCGCCAGGCGCTGGAGAAGATGCACGACTACGGCGCCCTCTTCCTCGGCGAGGGCACGTGCGTCTCCTACGGCGACAAGGTCATCGGTACCAACCACGTACTCCCCACCCGGGGCGCCGCGCGCTACACGGGCGGCCTGTGGGTCGGCAAGTACCTCAAGACGGTCACTTACCAGGAGGTCACCGACACCTCCTCCTCGGCGCTGCTCGGCGAGGTGTGCGGCCGGGCCGCGCGCGTCGAGCTGTTCGAGGGACACGCCCGCTCCGGTGACGTGCGGGCGGCCAAGTACGGCCAGGGCACCCTGCCGTGGAACGAAAAGGCCCAGGCGTGAGCGGCTCCCCCGCGGCGCCGCTGGCCGGCCGCACCGCGCTCGTCACCGGCGGCGGCAGCGGCCTCGGCGCCGCCATCACCCGGTCCCTGCTGTCCGAAGGCGCCCGTGTCGTCATCACGGGCCGAGGCGAGACGGCCCTCAAGGAGACGGCCGCCCGGCTCGGCCCCCAGGTGGTGCACCGGGTCTGCGATGTCTCCCGCCCCGACGACGTGCGGGAACTGGCCCGGAGCCTCGCGGACGAGGAGATCTCCGTCCTCGTCAACAACGCCGGGATCGCCGGTCCCGTCGCACCGCTGACCGAGATCACGCCCGACGCGTGGGACGAGGTCTTCGACGTGAACGTGCGCGGGGTGTTCCTGATGTGCCGCGCGTTCCTTCCCGCGATGACCGCGCGCGGCTCCGGGGACGTCATCAACATTGCCTCGGTGTCGGGCAAGCGGCCCCTGCTGCGGCGTACGCCCTACTGCGCGTCGAAGATGGCGGTCATCGGCCTGACGGCGACGCTGGCGGGCGAGGTCGGCCCGCTGGGCGTGGCGGTCAACTCCCTGTCTCCCGGGCCCGTCTCGGGCCCGCGCATGGAGCGCAACTTCCGCCTGGAGGCCGCGCGCACGGGCAGCAGCTATGCCGAGGCCGAGCAGGCGTTCGTCTCCCGCTCCGCCCTGGGACGCATGGTCACCGAGGACGAGGTGGGCGCGGCCGTGACCGCGATGCTGCGCATGCGGGGCCTGTGCGGCGCCGACATCGACCTGTCGGCCGGGATGGTGGCCCGGTGACGGGGCCCGGCGGGCAGCGCCCGCGCCGGAGCCTCAAAGAGCGGCTGGCCGCGGGCGAGCGGCTGCGCGGCGCCCTGTTCCGGCTCCCGTCGGAGACGCTCGTGGAGATGGCGGGCGTCGCGGGTCTGGACTACGTGGTCATCGACTGCGAGCACGGGCCGGCCGACACCGCCCTGCTCCAGAGCCACCTCACGGCGGCGGCGGCCCAGGGGATCGACGTCCTCGTCCGGGTCGGCACGGCCGAGCCCTCGCTCGCGCTGCGCTGCCTCGACCTGGGCGCCGCCGGGCTGATCCATCCGCACGTCGACAGCGCCGAGGACGCCCGGCGCGCGGTGGCCGCGAGCCACTACCCGCCCCTCGGTGACCGGGGCTTCGCCACCTACAGCAGAGCGGGCCGGTTCGGCACGGTCACCGCGGCCGACCATGTGGCCGCCGCCGCGCAGACGCTGGTCGTGGCGATGGTCGAGACGGAGCGGGCCTGTGCCGCGGCCGACGCGATCGCTGGCACGCCCGGGGTGGACGCGGTCCTGGTCGGCCCGGCCGATCTCGCCGCGGACTGCGGTTTCCCGGGCCAGGAGACCGTCCAGGCCCTGATGGGCCGCGCGCACGAGGCGGCCCGGGCCGAGGGCCGCGCGGTGATGACCATCGTGCCCGGTGAGGACGGTGCACGAGCCGCGGAACGGGCGGGCGCACAGCTGATCCTCTTCAACATGGCGCACGTCCTGATGGACACCCTGCGGGCGCTCGCCCGGCCCGGATCCGCGGAGTCCACTTCCCCCCGGCAACCTCTTGACGCCCCCCACCGGGCTCCTTAGTGTTCACCCCGAGTTCATACGTATGCACACCCCTCCCCCTGCGCGATCGGAGAAGCCATGTCCGCCGCAGCGCCTCCCAGTACCGTCACCGACCCGCCCCGCGCCGATCCGGAGAAACGGGCCGCGATCCGCCGGGCCATCGGCGCGGGCAGCATCGGCAACTTCGTAGAACAGTTCGACTACGGCCTCTACGGCTACATGGCCCCGATCATGGCTCCCGCGTTCTTCCCCGAGAGCGACCGGACCGTCGCCGTCCTCGGCACCTACGCGATCATCGCGGTGGCGTGCCTGTTCCGGCCGCTGGGCGGGACGCTGGTCGGGCGGTGGGGCGACCGGGTCGGGCGCAAGAAGACGCTGCTGTGGACCATCGTGTTCATGGGCGTGGCGACCGCCCTCATCGGCGCCCTGCCCACGTACCACCAGGTCGGCATCGCCGCTCCGCTCCTGCTGCTCCTGCTGCGCGTCGTGCAGGGCACGGTCTCCGGCGGGGAGTACGTCGGCGCGGTGGCCTTCATCGTCGAGTGGGCCGAGCCCCGCCGACGGGCGTACTACACCTCGTACGCCTCGAACAGCTGCTTCCTCGGCACCCTCGCCGGCGCCGGTACGGCCGCGCTGACCAGCTGGGTCTTCACCGGCCCGGCTCTGGACTCCTGGGGCTGGCGGCTCCCGTTCCTGCTGGCGGTCCCGCTCAGCCTGGTCGGGATCTGGCTGCGCCGGCACATCGCGGAGACCCCCGAGTTCGTCCGCGCGACCGCCGACGGGACGCAGGTCGTCAAGGCGCCGGTCCGCGAGGCGCTGCGCTGCCAGCGGCGGCCCATCCTGGTCTACTGCGGTATCTCGATCATGTGCGCGATCCTCTCCTACACCTGGGTCACGTTCTATCCGCAGTACCTGACGGACACGCTCGGGCTGCCCCGCTGGATGGGGCTCGCCTCGAACGCCATCTCGATCGCGGTCCTCATCCCGCTGCTCCCCCTGGCCGGCATGCTGTCGGACCGGATCGGGCGCAGGCCGATGCTGATGACGGGCGCCGCCGCCTGCATCGTCCTGGTCCCGCTCGCCTTCTGGGTCGGCGAGGGCGGCACGTTCGGCGCCGCGGTCGCCAGCCAGCTCATCTATCTCGTCCCGGAGTTCTTCCTCACCGGCATCATCACCGTCTGCGCCGCGGAACTCTTCGCGACCCGGACCCGGTTCAGCGCGAGCGCCATCGCGTACAACAGCTCCTTCTCCATCTTCATGGGGATCACGCCGTTCGTGGCGACGCTGCTGGTCAGCACCTTCCACACGATCTACGCGGTGTGGGTGTACCTGGCGGCCGCCGCCGTCCTCGCCCTCGTCGTGGTGACCTCCTTCATGACGGAGACGTACCGCAGCCAACTGGGTGCCGACAAGTTCGCCCGCTGAGTCCGGTCCCGTCCACTCCCGCCCTCGTACATACGAATTCACCTTCCCCGGAAACGGAGCGCATCATGCCTCTCGACCCCGTCGCCTACCTGCCCTACAAGGACCCGGACGACTTCATCCGCGAGGTGACCGACCGCATCTGGGTCGGCCGGGACATCGCCTACATCGTCGACAACTACGAGCCCGACTCGATCGTCCACACCAGCCTCGGCACCGTCGTCGGCCGCGACGGGGTGATCGAGGGCACCACGATGCGCATCGGCAGCACGCCGGGACACATCGGGCAGGCCGAGGACGTGGTGTGGGAGGCCCGCGGCGACGACGCGTTCCTCAGCTCGCACCTGGTCTTCTCCGCCGACGAGCACCTCGTCGGCGGCCGCAACGTCCGCGTCCGCAAGCGCACCGTGGCCAACTGCCTCTACCGCCGGGGCCGCATGGTCGAGGAGTGGGTGGTGCGCGACGAACTCGCGGACTGTCTCCAGCTCGGCATCGACCCCGCCGAGGCGGCCCGCGCGCTGCGCTTCCAGGGGTACACCGGCTCGATGACCGAGGAGCCGCCGAAGGACGTGCTGCTGCGCGGCGTCAGCGGCCCGCGCCCGGACGACTTCCGTCCCGAGTGCGAGATGGTCCTGGAGTTCATCGACGAGGTGTGGACCCAGCGCCGCCTGCACAAGGTCCACGACTTCATGGCCCGTGACCTGTTCCTGCACACGGTCGGCGACCGCACGGTCATCCGGCCGGAGCGCTACCAGGCCGACCTGCTCTCCCTGGTCGGCGCCTTCCCCGACGCCCGGTTCGCCGTCCGCGACGTCCAGACCCACTACGCGGAGCGGTACGCGGGCCTGCGGGTGGCCGTCACCTGGACCCTGCACGGCACGTACCGGGGCACCCCGGACTTCGGCCCCCTCACCGGGCAGCCGGTCACGATGCTCGGCGTGTCGCAGTTCCTGATCCAGGACGGCCGCATCGTCAAGGAGGTCCGCGTCTACGACGAGATCTCCCTGCGCGCGCAGATCGACGCGGGGCGCGGCGACGGCCCGGACGTCGAGGTCAACATCTACTGAGCGGGTCGCATGTTTACGAAGCGGCTGAGCGGCCAAGCGGATGTCAGCACATGATGTCGACGGCAAGGGAGCGTGAGCGGACATGACCGCCAACGAGAAGGCCAAGGCGAAGGTCGAGCAGGCCTCCGGTGCTGCCAAGGAGACCGCCGGCCGCGCCGTGGGCAACGAGCGCCTCACCGCCGAGGGCCGCGCCGAGCAGATGAAGGGCGACGCGCGCCAGGCGAAGGAGAAGACCAAGGACATCGGCAAGCACTGACCGTCCGGGTCCCGACCGCCACCGAGGGCGGCCCCGTCCACCGGGGCCGCCCTCGGGCGTTCAGCCGGCCTGTCCGGCGGGGTCGGCCGCCCGCCGGTAGCGCTCGTTGAGCCGCTGGGCCTCTTCGAGCTGGTCCTCCAGGATCACGATGCGGCAGGCCGCCTCGATCGGGGTGCCCTGGTCGACGAGTTCGCGGGCCCGGGCCGCGATGCGCAGCTGGTAGCGGGAGTAGCGACGGTGACCGCCCTCCGAGCGCAGCGGTGTGATCAGCCGCGCCTCGCCGAGCGCGCGCAGGAAACCGGGGGTCGCGCCGAGCATCTCGGCCGCCCGTCCCATGGTGTACGCGGGGTAGTCGTCATCGTCCAGCCGGCCGCTGAGCGGGGTCTCTGCAGTCATTCCACCTCAATAGGTCACGCGCCTGGAGGGCCCTGCTGCCGTACGGCGACAGGGCCCCGGGGGAAATTCAACACCATGCGGCCGTCGGGTCACACCTCGGCCGACACGTCCCCCGTCCGGACCTCGCTCCCGCCCGGCCGCGGAAGCCGAATAGAATCAGCGGCCATGTCGAAGCCTGACGAACTGCTCACCGTGCTCGCCGCCACCGTCGAGTCGGAACAGAGCACACAGATGTCCCTCACCGTGGTCACGGGTGGCGCTGTCATCACTGGCCGGCTGGCGCCCGAGGCGATCTGGCGCCGGCGCGTGTCAGAGGTCCTGAAGGACTCGGACCAGCTCGGACCGTTCTCGGTCGCCTTCACCGCGCTGGAGGCCCGCGAGACACCCGCACCGCCCTCGGCCGACCGGACCCCCACCCATCTGCACTTCCATGTCGCGCGCATCCTTCAGGGCACGATGGGCATCCCCGAGACGGGCGGCATGTACCGGGTCGCGATCTGCGACGTCAATGCCTGGACCGTCGGCGACTTCAGCTACTCCGACCACTGATCACCACAAGACGTGAGGGCCCGACCGGTGTTCCGGTCGGGCCCTCACGGGTGTAGCGGTACGGGAGCGGCGCGCGCCGCTCCCCTCGCCGGTCAGGCCGGCAGCGACGATCCCAGCAGGGCCGAGGCGCGCTGGTAGGGGCTGCCGGCCGGCGGGGCCGCCTCGACGGCGACCGGGACGGCGCGGCAGGAGAACCCGAGCTGCGCCATCGCGCGCAGGACCTCGCCCGCGCTGAAGTCGCGGCGGTCCTGCCTCGTGACGGCCTGGCCGACCTGCTTGACGGGGTAGTGCCGCCGTCCGATGATCACGGACTCACCGGTGACCGGCTCGGGCTTGACGCCCTTCATCGTCTCCAGGACGCCCGCCTTGGTCAGGTCGAACGGAAAACGAGCGATGACACAGCGCATGAGACCTCATTGGGGAGAGTGAGAGCGGGACCGGGGTGGAGCCGGTTCAGCCGGCGAGAGCGAGGGGCTCTTCGTCGTCGGTGACGTCACGCAGCCGGAGCCGGTCGGTGTACCCGGTACCGCCGCGGACGACGGTGAGCCGGGCCCGGGTGACAACGCCGATGCGCCGGCCGTCGTCGTCGCAGACGAGCAGGTGCCCGACGCCGGCCCCCGCCATGACGGAGAGGGCCACCTCGACCGTCATGTCTCCCCATACCTGGGGTCCTGCTTCCTCCGTGGCGGCCACCGAGGAACGGGGCCGCGGACGGAGAGGGGTCGGAACCAACGTCAAAGGTGCCTCCTGCGCAGATGGAACCGGCTTCGGGTGGGTCACGCGGCGTCCGCGGCGGACGGGCGTCCGCCGGCACGGCGCGCGGCCGAGACGGGGCGGCGGCGGCCGCGCGGGGCACCACCGCGCCGGGGCCGTTCGGCCGCCGGCTGGGTGATGACGACCGGTACGCCCGAGGGAGCCTGGGCGCCGGTGATGCGGTGCAGTTCCTGTTCGCCGGAGCGGACCTGCGTGACCTGCGGACGGATGCCGGCGTCCGACATCAGCCGCGTCATGCTGCGGCGCTGGCCGGGGGTGACCAGCGTGACGACGCTGCCGGACTCACCGGCCCGCGCGGTGCGCCCACCGCGGTGCAGGTAGTCCTTGTGGTCGGTCGGCGGGTCCACGTTCACGACGAGGTCGAGGTTGTCGACGTGGATGCCGCGCGCGGCGACGTTCGTGGCGACGAGCACGGTGACGTGGCCGGTCTTGAACTGGCTGAGCGTGCGGGTGCGCTGGGGCTGCGACTTCCCGCCGTGCAGCGCGGCGGCGCGTACGCCGCTGCTGAGCAGGGACTGGGTCAGCCGGTCGACGGCGTGCTTGGTGTCGAGGAACATGATCACGCGGCCGTCGCGGGCGGCGATCTCGGTGGTCGCCGCGTCCTTGTCGCCCACCTGGACGTGCAGGACGTGGTGCTCCATCGTCGAGACGGCGCCGGCCGAGGGGTCGACGGAGTGGACGACCGGGTCGCTCAGGTAGCGGCGCACCAGCAGGTCGACATTGCGGTCGAGCGTGGCGGAGAAGAGCATCCGCTGCCCTTCCGGACGCACCTGGTCGAGGAGCGCGGTGACCTGCGGCATGAAGCCCATGTCGGCCATCTGGTCGGCTTCGTCCAGGACGGTGATGTTCACCTGGCCGAGCAGGCAGTCGCCGCGGTCGATGAGGTCCTTGAGCCGCCCCGGGGTCGCGACGACGACCTCGGCGCCGCCGCGCAGCGCGGAGACCTGCCGGCCGATCGACATCCCGCCGACGACCGTGGCCAGGCGGAGCCGGACGGCACGGGCGTACGGGGTGAGCGCGTCGGTCACCTGCTGGGCGAGTTCCCGGGTGGGGACGAGGATCAGCCCGAGCGGCTTGCGGGGCTCCGCGCGCTGCCCGGCGGTCCGGGCGAGCAGGGCGAGGCCGAAGGCGAGGGTCTTGCCGGAGCCGGTGCGGCCCCGGCCGAGGACGTCGCGGCCGGCGAGGGAGTTCGGCAGCGTCGCCCCCTGGATCGGGAAGGGGACGGTGACGCCCTGCCTGCCGAGTTCGGTCATCAGGGGGGCGGCCATGTCGAGCTCGGCGAAATCCGCCACCGCGGGCAGCGCCGGAGTGACCGTCTTCGGCAGGGCGAATTCGCCCTGCGGGCCCGAGGGACGGCGGCGGTACCCACCGCCGGAGCGCTCGGACCGGTCGGGGCGGCGCGGGGCGGGCGTCCCGAAACGGCTGCCGCCCCTTTCGCTTCCGGAATTGGCGTGACGGCTGCGTGAGAAACGGTCGTTCGTACGTGTGCGGTTCATGGGGAACCTTCCTCGATGCGGCGCACATCTTGGAATTTCTCCGGCAAGGGGAACGGCACGGAGAAGCACAGGACATGGACCGAATGGAACGCGAATGCGTCAGTGGGGAGAACGGGGCGCAGCTGGGGCCCGCACCCCGAAGGATGCGGGCCCCAGCTGCAGATGTGCGTAAGCGTCAGGCCTGAACGATGTTCTCGGCCGTCGGGCCCTTCTGGCCCTGCGCGATGTCGAAGGAGACCTTCTGACCCTCGAGCAGCTCACGGAAGCCCTGGGCGGAGATGTTCGAGTAGTGGGCGAACACGTCAGCGCCGCCACCGTCCTGCTCGATGAAGCCGAAACCCTTTTCGGCGTTGAACCACTTCACGGTGCCAGTAGCCATGTTATTTCTCCTTTGGGGCAGTTCATCGGAGTCCGCACTGCGCGGATACCGTGTCGCCGCGATGATTACCCCGCCGGAAATGACCGGTGAAACAAGAATGCTCCTGGCGAACGAGCCGACCAGGGGCACCTGAAGTTCGGGAACCACGACTGCAACTGAGATCGACAGTAGCACGCCACATGACCACACATCGGGCAGAAATTCCGGCCCGGTCCGATGCGGCAGAAATACTCCCCGCGGGCCCCGGCAAACCCTCATCCGGCGGCGACAGATATTGCGCGGCCGCGCGTTCCGTATCGGGCCGGCCCCTCCGGGACGCCGCGGTCCGCCCGGTCCGGACGGCCCACGGCGGCGCTGTTATCAGCCGGCTCCCGAGTGGCATAAACCTCCCGAGAAGATCATTCGTCTTTCCTAGTGTTACGGGAGTGCTGTGTGATGCGTATCCGCAGACAACTGCTGTTCGCGGCAGTCGCGCCATTGGCCATCGGTATGGCCGCTTCGGCCGCCTGCGCCGACCCCCGGCCCCCGACCGCTTCCCCGGGCACCACGCGCACGGCCAGCGTCGTCACCGAACTGAGCGCGCAGGAGGTCTCGATCGGCGACCGCGCGACGCTCCAGGTGCGGGGGCGGCTCGTCGAAGGTGACACGCTGCTCTTCCCGCTGTCCCAGATGGCGGTGTCCGTGGAGGTCCGCGGCGAACAGGACACGAAGCCACAGCGGTGCAACACCACCACGAGCCGCGAGGGCCGCTTCAGCTGTACGTTCAGCGTGACGGCCCACGACACGACCTCGGCGACCGTCACCTTCCCGGGCAACGCGCTCTTCGCCCCGGGGCGGGCCACCACGAGCGTCGCGGGCTCCGGCCAGAAGGTCACGGCCTCGCCTGCGGCCCCCTCGACCGCGCCGGCCCGGCCGTCCTCGTCCGGCGGCACGCTCACCGCCGTCTCCCCGGCTGCGCACGCCGCGAAGCCGGCGGCCCCCGCGGCGGCGCCGGGAACCTCCACGCGCCTCCACTAGCCCGACCGCAGCCAGGGATGACACCTACGGGTGGCGGCGCCCGCTCCGGTCCGGTGCGTCGCGCCCCTGGCACCCACGCGGGCGGTCAAGGTCGTGCCATGTCGATTCTGCCGCTGGTACGCCGCCCGCTCCGTCCGACCGTTCTGACGCTCGCCCTCGCGGCGGGGCTCTGCCTGGCCTCGCCGGGCGTTGCCGCCGCGGCGGCCGACCCCACCGCGAACGAGGGGGCGGCCGCCCTGAGCAGCCCCTCGTGGGACCAGGAGCAGGTCCGCTTCGCCGAGGACCGCGTCGTCTACACCGCCTCCGCCTCCGGGTTCGACGACACGGGCGCCGCGTACTTCGAGCAGGCAGTGGTGACGGTCGGCGGGCCGGAGGGCGCGAGCTACTCCGTCACCCACGCGCACTCCTGAGCGCGGGGGTGCCCCCACACAGACGGGTGCCCCGGAGTCGGGGACTCCGGGGCAGCCGGGTGGGCTCGGCTCAGCGGCCGGGCCGCACAAGGGACCGCGTCAGGAGTGCGAGCCCGTGGCGCTGCTGTAGGCGCCCGTGGGGCCGGCCTTCTTGGTGGTCGTCACGAAGTAGGCCCTGCCGTCCGGGGTGAAGCCGCTGAACGTCGCGGACGTCATGCCACCGTTGACGTTCGCGGAGTTCTGCGCCTTGCCGTAGCCCGGGCCGTCGTGGGCCGACGCGAGGCCGGCGCCGCCGATGACGAGGGGGGTGACGAGGGCACCGACAGCGACGTACTTGGCGATCTTGCGCATCTGATGCGGTCCTTTCATGGTTCGACGGCCCAAGGCAGAGCCCCGACACCTTTGTCAGGGCTCGGCGGAACGAGCCACCTTCCGCCGCCTCCGACCTTGCCGCCACCGACAACCCTCCGCATCCGCAGATCTCACGGTGCGTGAGGGAACCGACGTGCGTTCACTTGCCGCCACCCCGCTGAGCAGCACGTATACGGGCGCGTGGGGCTCGGGTGTGGTGATCCGTTTTCGCTCGAACAGCGGCAGAGAGCCGGTTACTGGCCTGCGCGGCACTCCCTGGTCCAGACCGCGGCCGTCCTCGCCCTGACCACGGCCGCCGCCGCACTCACCACCGGCACCGCCACGTCGAGGTGACCGTCCGCTACCGCTGCGAGCCGCTCATGGGCACCGACACCCTCGGCGCCGCGCCCGACCCGCACCTGACGCCCACCGCCGGCACGCAGGCCACGCTCTCTCTGAAGGGCAAGGGCTGACGGCTCGCGGGCCGCCCCTGGACGCGGGACGGACCGGGGGCCTCAGGGTTCTTCCGGTCCGTCCTCGTCCAGGGCGAACCACACCGTCTTGCCCTCCGGTTCGGGCCGGACGTTCCACTGGTGGGCCAGCAGGTCGAGCAGGACGAGGCCGCGGCCGGACGAGGACAGCTCGCCCGGCGCGCGCCGGTGCGGCACGTCGTCGCTGCGGTCGGTGACCTCGACGAGGAGGCGGCGCCGGCCCGGCTCGCCGCTGATGTCGGCGCGCAGGACGGCGGCCTGCTCGGTGTGGACCAGGACGTTGCCGAGGAGTTCGGAGGCGAGCAGCACGGCGGTGTCGATCTGCTCGGGGCGCGCCCAGTCGTGGAGCAGGCCCTGGAACTCGGTCCGCGCGTCCTGGAGAGCCTCCGCCTGGTCCTGCTGGAGGGTGAGGCGCAGATGGCGCCGGGGCGGGCCCGAGTGGGTCGCCGAGGGGTCGCGGCGCAGCAGGAGCAGCGCGATGTCGTCCTCGGTGATGGAGGCGGGCTGGTCCCCTTCCTGCGGGGTCTCCGGCGCGACGACCGCGCTCAGCAGCCGGTCGGCCATGGCGTCCAGGTCCTCGGGGGTGCCCGGGGACAGCGCGTTGCGCACGCGCAGCCAGCCGGAGTACATGTCGTGGCCGCCGGACTCGATCAGGCCGTCGGTGCAGAGCATGAGGACCTCGTTCTCCCGCAGGGTGACGATGTTGACGGGGTAGTTGTCCTCTTCGAGGCCGAGGCCCAGCGGCAGGCCGCCGCTCAGGTGCTTGAGCAGACAGGTGCCGTCGGGCAGCCGCAGCACGGGGTGGGGGTGCCCGGCCCGGGCGATGCGCAGGGTGCCGGTGGCGGGGTCGGCCTCCAGGTAGATGCAGGTCGCGAAGCGGTCCTCGTCGAGCGCCGCCAGGAAGTGGGAGGCGCGGGCCAGCACCGCGTCGGGGCCGTGGCCCTCGGCCGCGTAGGCGTGGATGGCCGTGCGCAGCTGGGACATCAGGCCTGCGGCGTGCATGTCGTGGCCCTGCACGTCGCCGATGACCAGGCCGAGGCGGCCGCTGGGCAGGGTGAGGCAGTCGAACCAGTCGCCGCCGACCATGAGCCCTCCGCCGGTCGGCAGGTAGCGGGCGGCGGTGGTGAGCCCGTCGACGCCGGGGCCCGAGCCGCCCATGCTGCTGCGCAGGCTCTGGGAGAGAGCGCGGTCGGCCTGGCCCGAGTAGGTGTGCTCGATGCTCTGGCTGAGCAGCCGGGCGATGGTGAGCAGCAGGGCGCGCACACCGTCGGTCATCCGCACCGGGGCGTCGAAGGCGGTCATCCAGACGCCGGTGACCTGTCCGTAGGTGGTCAGGGGCAGGAAGGCCCAGGCCTCGTGCCCTTCGCGGGCGGAGAGGTCCCAGGTGCCGGGGAACCGGGTGCGGTGCTCGTGCGCGGAGGAGAGGAAGACGGGGCGCCCGGTCCTCGCGACCTGGGCTCCGGGGTAGTCGGACTCCAGGGGCGCCCGGAAGGCGCCGTCCTCGCAGCTGTGGACGCCGAAGTGACCGACGCAGTGCAGGACGGCGCGGTCCGCCCGGAAGACCGCCTGGCCGCACAGCGGCAGGCTCGGGTCGGCCAGCTGCGAGATCAGGGCGAGCGCCTCCCCGAGGGAGTCCGTCCGCGCCAGCGCGTGCCCGGTCAGGAGCAGGTCGGCGCCGCGGTGGCGTACGCGCTCCGCCGCGTGCGCGGATCCGTCGGCGGTCGGGCCCGCCATCCGGTTGAGGGCCTCGACCTGGCGTACCTCGGCGGCGTACTCCTCGGAACGCCCTTGCTCGCGCCCTCCGCCCACCTGTGGCACTCCCGTCTGCTCGGCCCCGCCGCGTTTCCCCCATGGTCCGCCGGATACGCGCCGGACGCCCTTCCTGACGGGCTCTGTCCGGTCCCGGAGGCGGCCGGTGACCGAACTCGTGCCGGGGGGCCGACTGTTGACGGCCGGGCCCGGCGCGGCCGGTTGCTGCATTCGGGGGAACCGCGCCCGCGCGGGGGCGCGTATCGCCGTCCGCCCGGCGGCGGTGGGCTACTCGTGGTCGTATCCCCCACCGGCACGCACGAAGAGAGCCCCATCTGATGACGTCCTTGGAGAGCGCCGAGGCCCCGGCCGACGCATCCGACGCGGAGGGCGCTCACGCGCGGCGGCCCGGTGCCGTCGTCGTGAAGTGGCTCAGCACCACCGACCACAAGACCATCGGGACGATGTATCTGACGACGTCGTTCGCGTTCTTCCTGGTCGGTGGGGTCATGGCGCTCTTCATGCGCGCGGAACTGGCCCGGCCCGGCACCCAGTTGATCTCCAACGAGCAGTTCAACCAGGCGTTCACCATGCACGGCACCGTCATGCTGCTGATGTTCGCCACACCGCTGTTCGCGGGCTTCGCCAACTGGATCATGCCGTTGCAGATCGGCGCGCCCGACGTCGCCTTCCCGCGCCTGAACATGCTCGCCTACTGGATGTACCTGTTCGGCTCACTCATCGCGGTCGGCAGCTTCCTCACCCCGCAGGGCGCCGCCGACTTCGGCTGGTTCGCCTACAGCCCGCTCTCCGACGCGGTGCACTCGCCCGGCATCGGCGGCGACATGTGGATCATGGGCCTGGCCTTCTCCGGCTTCGGCACGATCCTCGGCTCGGTCAACTTCATCACCACGATCATCTGCATGCGCGCTCCCGGCATGACCATGTTCCGGATGCCGATCTTCACCTGGAACGTGCTGCTCACCGGTGTGCTGGTCCTGCTCGCCTTCCCGGTGCTCGCCGCCGCGCTGTTCGCCCTGGAGGCGGACCGCAAATTCGGCGCGCACGTCTTCGAGGGCGCGAACGGCGGGCCGCTGCTGTGGCAGCACCTGTTCTGGTTCTTCGGCCATCCGGAGGTGTACATCATCGCCCTGCCGTTCTTCGGCATCGTCTCCGAGGTGATCCCCGTCTTCAGCCGCAAGCCGATCTTCGGCTACTCGGGGCTCATCGGGGCGACGATCGCCATCGCCGGTCTGTCGGCGACGGTGTGGGCGCACCACATGTACGTCACGGGCGGCGCGCTGCTGCCCTTCTTCTCGTTCATGACCTTCCTGATCGCCGTGCCGACCGGGGTGAAGTTCTTCAACTGGATCGGCACGATGTGGAAGGGTTCGCTCTCCTTCGAGACCCCGATGCTCTGGTCCATCGGCTTCCTCGTGACGTTCCTCTTCGGCGGTCTGACCGGCGTGATCCTCGCGGCCCCGCCGCTGGACTTCCACGTGTCGGACACGTACTTCGTGGTGGCGCACTTCCACTACGTCGTCTTCGGGACCGTGGTCTTCGCCATGTTCTCCGGGTTCCACTTCTGGTGGCCGAAGTTCACCGGCAAGATGCTCGACGAGCGGCTCGGCAAGATCACCTTCTGGACGCTGTTCTGCGGCTTCCACGGCACGTTCCTGGTCCAGCACTGGCTCGGTGTCGAGGGGATGCCGCGCCGGTACGCGGACTATCTCGCGGTCGACGGCTTCACCGCCCTGAACACCGTCTCCTCGATCTCCTCCTTCCTCCTCGGCCTCTCCCTCCTGCCGTTCCTCTACAACGTCTGGAAGACCGCCAAGTACGGCAAGAAGATCGAGGTCGACGACCCCTGGGGCTACGGCCGTTCGCTGGAGTGGGCGACGTCCTGCCCGCCGCCGCGGCACAACTTCGTCACGCTGCCGCGCATCCGCTCCGAGTCCCCCGCGTTCGACCTGCATCACCCGGGCGTGGCCGCTCTGGACCGGAGCCAGAACGTGCACCGTAATGAGACCCACTCCGAATGAGCACCGAACAGGACATCGAGTCCGGCCTGCTCCAGATGGAGGGCTACCTGCTGTGGACCTCGAAGACGGCCGAGACCCGCGCGCAGGCCGAGGACTTCACCGGACGCCTCCCGTGGCTCACGACGGCACAGCGGGAGGAGGTCGAGCGGGTCTTCACCGAGGAGCGGCTGGCCTTCCACAAGGCCGCGCTCGTCCAGCTGGCGGCCCGCGCGCATGAGCTGCGCGGGGAGTACGACGAGCGTTACGCCCGGCTCAAGGCGCGCTGTCTCGGGGTGTGCGCGGGCGGGGTCGGCGCGGCCGTCGGCGTGGTCTCGTACGTGGTTCAGAAGTAGCTCCGGACCTCAGGAGCGGGGCCGTTCAGAGAGCCGAGCCGACCTGGTCGGAGTGGTGCGCGGGGTCCGGCCGGGAGGAGGTGACCACCTCGGAGCGGCGGGTGGAGCGGTCCATGAGGCCGCCGGTGACGGCGAGGCCGAGCCCGGCCACGGCGAGGGCCGCGCCGACCAGGTTGGGCGAGGTCCAGCCCCAGCCTGCGGAGATGGCGAGGCCGCCGAGCCAGGCGCCGCCCGCGTTGGCGAGGTTGAAGGCGGAGTGGTTGGAGGCGGCCGCCATGGTGGGGGCGTTCGCCGCCTTCGCCATCAGCAGCATCTGGACCGGCGTGGTGATGAGGGAGCCCATCGCGCCGATGAAGGTGATCGTGACCAGCGCGGGCACCGTGCTGTGCACGGCGAAGTAGAACGTCACCAGGGCCACGGCGAGCAGAGCCATCCCGGCGTAGAGCGTCGGGCGCAGGGCGCGGTCGGTGAGCGGGCCGGCGACGAGCGTGCCGAGGGTCATGCCGACGCCGTAGAGCGCGAGGACCAGTGTGGTCGAGGTGTCCGAGATGCCCGTGACGTTGGTCAGCATGGGCACCAGGTAGCTGTAGACGGCGAAGAAGCCGCCGAATCCGACGACGGCGGTGGCCAGGCCGATCACGACCTGCTTGTTGCCCATGGCCCGCAGTTCGTGCCGGATGCCGGACTGCTGGCCGCGCGGCTGGTGCGGGACGAAGAGGGCGAGCGCGACGAGCGCGAGGACGCCGATGACGGCGACCGCCCAGTAGGCGGCGCGCCAGCCCAGGTGCTGGCCGAGGGCCGTGCCCGCGGGGACGCCGACGATGTTCGCGACGGTGAGCCCGAGGAACATCTTCGACACGGCGCGGGCGGCGCGCTCGGGGGCGACCAGGCGGGAGGCGACGACGGCGCCGACACCGAACAGGGCTCCGTGCGGCAGCCCTGCCAGGAAGCGGGCGGCGAAGAGGAGGCCGAAGTTCGGGGCGAGGGCGGAGGCGACGTTGCCGACGACGAACAGGCCGGACAGGAGCAGCAGCAGCCGCTTGTGGGGGACGCGCGCGCCGATGCCGGTGAGCACGGGCGCGCCGACGACGACACCGAGGGCGTAGGCCGACACGAGGTTGCCGGCGTGCGGCACGGAGACGTCGACCCCGTCGGCTATCTGGGGCAGCAGCCCCATCGTGGCGAACTCGGTCGTGCCGATGCCGAACGCGACAACAGCCAGGGCCAGCAGGGCCAGCGGCATGGTGCAGGAGACCTTTCGAAGACAGCGGTCCGTGGATACGGGGGATCCCGAGCCCCATTGCCCGGCGCCACCTGATGCGGGGCGAGCCCACCAGCATGCAGCATCCCGGGGGCGGACACACATTCCACGATCGGGCCGTACGCCTCCGTGACCTCGCTCACCCGCCTGTCAGGCCGCTTCCGCCCGCTCCCGGCACTCCTCGACGACGCTCTTGTCCAGCGCCGCCCGGACCAGCGCCGCCGCGATCTCCGCCCGCGGGGTGTCGCCCGCCAGGCGGATCAGCGCGGCCGGGTCCTCGGGGAGGCCGAGGCGTTCGGCGCCCTGCAAGGTCTTGGCGTCCAGGAACGGCGCGTACTCGGGCCAGACGTCCTGCACCTCGCGCAGGAAGATGTCGGCGCCGGTCGGGCCGAGTCCGGGCATCCGGCGCAGCTCCGCGCGCAGGGCGTCCGCGTCGCCGCCGGCGCGCTCGCGCACCGTGCGCAGGTCCCCGCTCCACGCGTCCAGGACGAGGCGGGCGCCGTCGCCGAGCTGGGTCGCGGTGCGCTCGTCGTAGCGCCGGTAACCGCCCTCGCCCAGTGCGTCGACGCGCCGCTGCCAGGTCGCGTCGGCCATCCGCCGCGGGTCGCGCAGCCCGGCGTCGTACAGCGCCCGCGCGCTGGCCACCGCGACGGAGGCGCGGATCCGCGCGCTGAGCAGGCTCGCGAGGACGAGGGTCCGGTAGAGCGGCTGCGGGGTGTCCTTGAGGTCGATGCCGGCTTCCGCGGCGTAGGTCCGGCCGTGGCCGCGGAGCAGTTCCCGCATCACGTTCTTCTGGTCGGTCATGTCTTCGGCTGCTCCCTGACGACGTCGGCGGGGTTCTTGTCGTCCCGCGTTCCCTGGTAGCGGGGGTGGCGCAGCATGCCGTCCCGTGTCCACTCCGCGAAGTCGATCTGCACGACGAGGGCCGGGCGCACCCAGTGGGCGCTCCGCGGGGCGACGCGGCCCGCGAACGGCGAGGCGGAGACCTCCAGTGCGTCGAGCCGCTGCCGCAGCGCCAGCAGGGTGCGCCGGTCGAAGCCGGTGCCGACCTTGCCGGCGTAGCGCAGTTCTCCGGCGTCGTCGTAGTAGCCGACGAGGAGGGCGCCGAGGCCCGTGCGGCTGCCCGCGGGTTCGGTGAAGCCGCCCACCACGAACTCCTGCCCCTGGCTGCACTTCAGCTTGAGCCAGTCGTCCGAGCGGCGTGGCTGGTACGTGCTCTCGGCCCGCTTGGCGATCAGCCCCTCCCAGCCCCGGCGGCAGGCGTCGGCGAGCAGGTCGGGGCCGCCCGCGTTGCGGTGGGAGCTGAAGCGCAGCGGCGCCCGGAACGTCAGCGCGCGGCGCAGCAGGGACTTGCGGTGGCGCAGCGGCAGCCGGCGCACGTCGACGCCGTCGAGGCGCAGCAGGTCGAAGACGTAGTAGGTGACGGCGACCTTGCTCGCCGCGACGTCGGCGCGCCGGGTGAGTCCCATGCGCTGCTGGAGCAGGCCGAAGTCGGTGCGGCCGTGCGCGTAGGCGACGATCTCGCCGTCGAGGGTGAAGTCCGCGCAGTCCTGGCCGGCGAGCGCCTCGATGATCTCCGGGTAGGTGGCGTCGAGCCGGCGGCCCGAGCGGGAGCGGAGGGTCACCTCGCCGCCCTCGCGGACCGCGAGCATCCGGATGCCGTCCAGTTTCCGTTCGAAGACCCAGCCCGCGGGGAACTCCCGGCGGTCGCTGAGCGTCGCGAGCATCGGAGACGCGGCGAGTTCGACGCCGGGGGCCGCGGCCTTGGTGCGGCTGCCGAGGCCGGGCGGCAGGCCGTCGAGCAGGCCGGTCACTTCTTCTCCCCGCGGTTCGACTCCCAGGTGGGGGCGGACGCGTCGGCGGCGACCTGGCGGAGTGTGCGGCCGCTGCGGGCCGAGCGGGCCCGGCGCGGGTCGGTGGTGCCGCTGCCCGCGCCTTCCCCGGACCCGGCGGTCCGCACCAGCAGCCAGGTCGGCTTCTTCGAGGTGCCGCCGTCCTTCTCCTCGCGGCCGTGGAAGCGGGTGAGGGCGTACTGCCCGCGCAGCTTCTGGCCGTGCAGCTCGAACGTGACGTGCCCCTTCTCCAGCGCCTCGGCGAACGGCACGGGGCGGTGCCGCTTGTCGTGGCTGGTCGGGGTGTACGTGCCCTGGTCCCAGACGATCACCGTGCCACCGCCGTACTCGCCCTGCGGGATCGTGCCCTCGAAGTCGCGGTAGGCCATGGGGTGGTCCTCGGTGGGGATGGCGAGCCGCTTGTCGTGCGGGTCGGTGGAGGGGCCCTTGGGGACCGACCAGGACTTGAGCACGCCGTCGACCTCGAGGCGGAAGTCGAAGTGCATCGTGCTGGCGTCGTGGATCTGCACCACGAACACGGGCTCATGGGAGGACGCGTCCTCGTCCCGGCGGCCGTGCTCGCCGCTCGGCTCGCTCGTCCGGTCGAAGCGCCGCTTGCCGCGGTAGGTCCGCAGGCCGTCCTTCTCGCTCACGACGGGCTCCTTTCGGTGATCGGGCGTCTCTCAGGCGACCTGCCCGTGCCGGGAGGGCCGGGCGGCGTGCGCGCGGACCGAGGCGCAGCTGCGGGTGATGAGCCGGGAGACGTGCATCTGCGAGATGCCGACGACCTCGGCGATGCGGGCCTGCGTCATGTCCTCGAAGAAGCGCAGGTACAAGATGGTGCGTTCGCGTTCCGGCAGGTGCCGCAGGCCGGCCTTGGCGGCTTCGCGGTCGGCGACGAGGTCGTAGCCCGCCTCGGCCGCCCCGAGAGTGTCGGCCAGGCTGTACCCGTCCTCCGTGGCGCCCGTCTCGGCATCCAGGGACAGCGCGCTGTAGCTCTCCAGCGCCTCCAGGCCGTCGCGTACCTCGTCGCAGGTGAGGCCCGTGTGCGCGGCGAGTTCACCGACGCCCGGCTCGCCGTCGCCGCCCGAGCGGTCCAGGAGTTCGCGGCGCGCGGCGCGGACCTTGTTGCGCAGGTCCTGCACGCGCCGGGGCACCCGCACGTCCCAGGTGTGGTCCCGGAAGTGGCGGCGCAGCTCACCGGTGATGGTGGGGACCGCGTACGGCTCGAACGCGCCGCGTCCGGGCTCGTACCGCTCGACGGCCTTGACCAGACCTATCGCCGCGACCTGTTCCAGGTCCTGGATGTTCTCGCCCTTGTTGCGGAAGCGCCGGGCCAGCCGGTTCGCCATCGGCAGCCAGGCCTCCACCAACTCCTCGAAGAGCAGGTCCCGTTCGCGGCCGGGCGGACACCGGGCCATGCGCAGGAACGTCAGCTCGGTATCGGGGGTGTCGTCGTGCGGATGGTGCGTGGCCATGGGGATCTCGTTCCTCAACGCGTGGCGTACACGGAACGCGAGGAGCAGCCAGGCCCGCAGCCGGGTGTACGGCTCCCCGCGCACGCGCCTGTGGTCTCAAGCTCTCGCGTCCGACTGCCCGTCGTCCCCGGCGACAAACAGTGGGGCTCCGCTCACGCTAAGCGCGGGCCCCGCGCCGCGCACGCGGAGCGCGGCGCGGACGGCGGACCGCTCGACGTGCCGGGTGGCGCCGCGCTGCCTAGGCTGGCGTTCTCGGGGTCCGACCAGGGAGGTTCGTCATGCCCCGACCCGTGTGGACCGGCGCCGTCTCGTTCGGCCTCGTCACCATCCCGATCCGGGTCATGACCGCCACCGAGGACCACAGCATCCGCTTCCACCAGTACCACCTGGACGACATGGGCCGGGTGCGCAGCCGCAAGGTGTGCGAGCTGGAGGACCGCGAGGTGAGCCAGGACGAGATCGGCAAGGGGTACGAGATCGCCCCCGGGCAGGTCGTCGCCGTCTCCGACGAGGAGCTGCGCGAGATCCCGCTGCCGACCGCGAAGGCCATCGAGATCGTCGCCTTCGTGCCGTACGAGTCCATCGATCCGATCCAGATCGGCGAGGGCTACTACCTGGAGGCCGGCGGGCAGGCCGCCACCAAGCCGTACGTCCTGCTGTGCAGGGCGCTGGAGCGCAACGCGAAGGCGGCCGTCGCCAAGTTCGCCTGGCACGGCCGGGAGCGGCTCGGGCTGCTGCGGGTGAAGGAGGACGTGCTCGCCCTGCACGCCCTGAAGTGGCCCGACGAGATCCGCTCCCCCGACGAGCTGGCCCCCGCCGAGGCCGACATCACCGGCGAGGAGATCGACGAGGCGCTGCTGCTGATCGACTCGATGACGCGGGAGGAGCCCCTGGAGGAGGCCGAGTGGGCCGCCGACCGCTACCGGGCCGCCCTCGAAGAGGTCATCCACGCCAAGGCCGACGGCAAGAAGCCGCCGGTCGCGGAGGCGAAGGAGGAGCCGTCCGGACGGGTCCTGGACCTGATGGCGGCCCTGGAGCAGTCGGTGCAGCAGGCCAAGAAATCCCGCGACGCCGACGGGGACGCGACCGTGCACGAGATGCCGAAGAAGAAAGCCGCGAAGAAGGCGGCGCGGAAGGCGCCGGCCAAGAAGGCCGCGGCGAGCCGGTCCTCGGCGGCCCGGTCCGCCACGAAGAAGGCCGCGAAGGCGCCGGCGAAGAAGAGCGCCGGGCGCACCCCGCGCTCGGCCTGACGTGCGTGTCAGTGCAGGACGCTGACCGCGCGGGCGATCACCAGCAGCGAGGTCAGCAGCGCGGAGACGCTCTGGACGCTCATCAGCAGCTTGGCGCGCGGCGACAGCGGCATGGTGTCCGTCGGGCTGAACGCCGTGGAGTTGGTGACCGAGACGTACAGGTAGTCGACCAGGGTGGGTACCCAGTCGGACGCGCCGCTGGCGCCCTCGGCGACTTCTTGCACGGCGTCGTCGTTCTCGTCCTGCGAGAAGCGGAAGTCGGCCAGCGGGAGTCGCGCGCGCGGCAGTTGAGTGCGGCTGACCGGGCCGCCGCGGTCCAGCTCCCAGTAGGCCAGGCCGAACACGATGATGTTGGTCAGCCAGACCTGGAACGCTGCCGCGAGCAGGGACCGGCCGTCCTGGACGCCGGCGAAGACCAGCTCGTGGACGAGCAGACCGAGGGCGAAGAGATTGCTCGCCGCGATGACCGCCACAAGGGTGAGCGACAGGACGCGGAAGGTCCGGGTCTGCCGGGTGAGGCGGCGCGGGTTGATCGCCACGAGCGGAACCAGCAGGACGAGTTCGAGGGCCGGCATCACGTAGCGCGGGGCGATCAGCAGCCGCTGCGGCAGGAAGAGGTAGAGCGCGATCGCGGAGACGGTGGCCAGCGCGGCGGGCAGCCGGGCCTCTCCGCGCCGTTGGTGCCGGGGGTGCCTGAGCCGGGCCTGCGCCCGCGTGCGCGGCATGGGTCGTCCTCCTGTCGCCGGGCCCCCATGAGCAGCTTCTCGCATGGCGCGGGCCTTGGAGAGCCGGTACCCAGGAAGAGGCGGCGGACCGGTCCACCGCGCGACCTGCTCCTTCCGCCGTGTTTTGCGGGTGCCGGAGCGGACCCGGCCGCGGCGCGCCGCCCGTTCCGTCCAGCGTCCGGCGGGTACTCGCCGCCGAGCGAGATCCCCGACCCCGCGATCAGTCCCCGGAAGGTGACGCATGACCACGTACGGTTACTTTCTCTCCTCGGAGGAGTTCACTCCGGCCGAGCTGCTCTCCCAGGCCCGGGCCGCCGAGCAGGCCGGGTTCCAGGCGCTGGCGATCTCCGACCACTTCCACCCGTGGAACGACGAACAGGGCCAGAGCGCGTTCGTCTGGTCGATGATCGGCGCCCTGTCCCAGGTGACCTCGCTGCCCGTGACGACCCTGGTCACCTGTCCCACGGTGCGGATGCACCCGGCCGTCAACGCGCAGGCCGCGGCGACCTCGGCCGTGCTGACCGAGGGCCGGTTCCGGTTCGGCATCGGCACCGGTGAGGCGCTGAACGAGCACATCCTCGGGGACGCCTGGCCGGAGGCGCCGCAGCGGATGGAGATGCTGGAGGAGGCCGTGCACGTGATGCGCCGCCTCTTCAGCGGCGAGCAGGTCACCCACCGCGGCGCGCACTACACCGTGCAGAACGCGCGCCTGTACACCCTCCCCGACAACCCGCCCCCGCTCTACGTCTCCGGCTTCGGCCCGCAGGCCGCCGCGCTGGCGGGCCGGATCGGCGACGGGTTCGTGACGATGAGCCCGGACGCGGACCTGGTGGGCCAGTTCCGCCGGGCGGGCGGCGGGCAGAACCCGGTGATCGGCGGGCTGAAGGTCTGCTGGAGCCAGGACCGGGCGCAGGCCGTGCGGACCGTGCACCGGCTGTGGCCGAACGAGCAGCTGCCCGGTGAACTCCCGCAGGTGCTGCCCACGCCCGCCCACTTCGAGCAGGCGTCGACCCTGGTCACCGAGGAGATGGTGGCCGACGCCGTCGTCTGCGGCGACGACCGGGATGCCCACGTCGGCGCGGTGCGGGAGTTCGCCGACGCGGGCTTCGACGAGGTCTACGTCAACCAGATCGGCCCCGACCAGCAGGGCTTCTTCGACTTCTACCGCGCCGAGGTCCTCCCCCGGCTGCGGGAGGCCGGGCGCCCGTGAACCGGTCCGCGCGCCACCCGGGCATGGGCACCCCGATGGCGGACACCCGGACACCGATATCCCCTGTATCCCCGCACTGACCGGAAAGGACGTACCCGTGACGCAGAAGGTCTCCGACCACATCCTCGAGCGCCTGCGCGAATGGGAGGTCGAGCACGTCTTCGCCTACGCGGGCGACGGCATCAACGGCCTTCTCGCCGCCTGGGGCCGCGCCGACGACAAGCCCCAGTTCGTCCAGGCGCGGCACGAGGAGATGGCCGCGTTCGAAGCGGTCGGCTATGCGAAGTTCTCCGGCAAGGTCGGCGTCTGCGCGGCCACCTCCGGGCCCGGCGCGATCCACCTCCTCAACGGCCTGTACGACGCCAAGCTCGACCACGTCCCGGTCGTCGCGATCGTCGGGCAGACCAACCGCAGCGCCATGGGCGGCTCGTACCAGCAGGAGGTCGACCTGCTGAGCCTCTTCAAGGACGTGGCCTCAGACTTCTGCGAGATGGTCACCGTCCCCGAACAGCTCCCCGCCGTCATCGACCGGGCGTTTCGCACCGCCTACGCGCGGCGCACCGTCACGGCGATCATCGTCCCCGCCGACGTGCAGGAACTCGACTACACCCCGCCCACGCACGCCTTCAAGATGGTCCCCTCCAGCCTCGGGATGGCGTCCTACGCGCCCGTTCCCGCGGACGAGGACCTGCTGAAGGCGGCGGAGATCCTGAATGCGGGCGAGAAGGTCGCCGTCCTGATCGGGCAGGGCGCGCGCGGCGCCCGCGCGGAGGTCGAACAGCTCGCCGAGAAGCTGGGCGCGGGCGTCGCCAAGGCGCTGCTCGGCAAGGACGCGCTCCCCGACGACCTGCCCTACGTGACCGGGTCCATCGGGCTGCTCGGCACCCGGCCCTCGTACGAGCTGATGCAGGAGTGCGACACCCTGCTGGTGATCGGCTCCAGCTTCCCGTACAGCCAGTTCCTGCCCGAGTTCGGCCAGGCGCGCGCGGTCCAGATCGACATCGACCCGCACATGATCGGGCTGCGCTACCCCTTCGAGCTGAACCTCGTCGGGGACGCGCGCACCACGCTGTCCCGGCTGCTGCCGCACCTGGAGAAGAAGAAGCACGGCAAGTGGCGCAAGAAGATCGAGAAGGACACCGCCCGCTGGTGGGAGGTGATGGAACGGCGTGCCGCCGTCGAGGCCGACCCGGTCAACCCCGAGTACGTCGTCCATACGCTCGACGCCCTCCTGCCCGACGACGTCATCCTCGCCGCGGACTCCGGCTCCGCCGCCAACTGGTACGCCCGCCATCTGCGGATGCGCGGAACCATGCGCGGCTCCCTGTCCGGCACGCTCGCCACGATGGGCCCCGGCGTGCCCTACGTGATCGGCGCGAAGTTCGCCCACCCCGGGCGCCCCGCGATCGCGCTCGTCGGGGACGGCGCGATGCAGATGAACGGTCTCGCCGAGCTGATCACCGCCGCCAAGTACTGGCCGGAATGGGAGAATCCGCAGCTCGTCGTGGCCGTCCTCAACAACCAGGACCTCAACCAGGTCACCTGGGAGATGCGGGCCATGTCCGGCGCGCCGCAGTTCCTGCCCTCCCAGGCCCTCCCCGACGTCCCCTACGCCGACTTCGCCCGCTCCATCGGTCTCGGCGGCGTCCGGGTGGAGAAGCCCGACCAGGTGGAAGCAGCCTGGCGGCAGGCGCTCGCGGCCGACCGGCCCTTCGTCATCGACTTCCGCACCGACCCGGCCGTCCCGCCCATCCCGCCGCACGCCACGCTGGACCAGATCGAGGCGGCCGCCACCGCGATCCTCAAGGGTGACAGCGACGCGGCGGACGTGGTGAAGCAGGGCTTCAAGGCCAAGGTGCAGGAGATGCTGCCCGGCGGACGCCGCGACGCGTGACACGGACGCCCGGGCCGGCCGGAGACCCGGCCCGGGCGGGTGCGCGTGGACGCGGCTCATGGGTCAGGGGCGCGCCTGCCCGGCCCGGTACGCGGTGGAACTGTGACTCATCCGACACCGCGCTCTCGGGCGGCCCCGGACGCCTTCCCGCAGGTGGCGACCGGTGGCCGGGACGTGTGCGGGTGGCGACGGCGGGTACCCAGGCCCGCATCGCCGATCTAAGGAGCACCGCATGACCCACCCGCGCCGCAATGTCTTCGTCCTCGGACTCGACGACGCCAACCTCCCTGCTCTGCAAGCCGCGCCGGGCGCCCAGGACCTGAACTTCCACGGGCTGCTCACCATCGAGGAGCTACAGGAGGGCGAGGTCAGCGTCCCCGATCTGATCGACCGCGCCTGCCAGGTGCTCGACGCGTTCGACGGCTCGATCGACGCGATCGCCGGGTACTGGGACTTTCCCGTCAGCACGCTGGTGGCCATGCTCGGTGAGCGTTACGGCACCCGGGCCACGAGCCTGGAGTCGGTCGTCAAGTGCGAGCACAAGTACTGGAGCCGCCTCGTCCAGGCGGAGGTCGTCTCGGACCATCCGAACTTCGGGCGGGTTGATCTCGGCGCGGACGATCCGCGCCCGCCGCAGGGCGTCTCCTTCCCGATGTGGCTCAAGCCCGCGCTGTCGTACTCCTCCGAACTCGCCTACGGCGTCAAGGACATGACGGAGTTCAAGGAGGCCGTCGGGCACATCCGTGACGGCATCGCGCGGGTCGGCCGGCCCTTCGAGTACATCCTGGACCAGCTCGAACTCCCGCCGGAGATGGACGGGGTGGGCGCCCAGGTGTGCCTGGCCGAGGAGGCGCTCGAAGGGCTCCAGGTGGCGGTCGAGGGGTACGTCCACGACGGCAAGGTCACCGTCTACGGCGTGCTCGACTCCATCAACTACCCCGACTCCACCAGCTTCCTGCGCCACCAGTACCCCTCGGCGCTGCCGGCTCCGGTGCAGCAGCGGCTGCGGGACACCTCCATGCGGGTGATGGAGCACATCGGCATGGACGGGGCGACGTTCAGCATCGAGTTCTTCTACGACCCGCACACCGAGTCGATCGCGATCCTGGAGATCAATCCCCGCCACTCCCAGTCGCACGCCGAGCTGTTCCAGTACGTCGACGGGGTGCCCAACCACCACTGCATGCTGGCGCTCGCGCTGGGCGAGGACCCCGCGCTGCCGAACCGGCAGGGCCCCTACGAGCTGGCGGCCAAGTGGTACTACCGCTGGTTCACCGACGGTGTGGTCCGCCGCATCCCGTCGCCCGACGAGGTCGCGAAGATCGCCGACTCGATCCCCGGCGTCCGTATCGACGTCGTGCCCGAGGAGGCCCAGCGCCTCTCCGAGATCGGCCAGCAGGACAGCTACAGCTACGAGGTGGCACACATCTTCACCGGCGGTGACAGTGAGGAGGAACTGCGCGAGAAGTACGACCGCTGCGTGGCGGCCCTCCGCCTGAGCTTCGACAGCCCGACCGCCCACTCCTCCTGAGAGAGCCATGCGATACGTCGACAATCTCCCGCACGCCACCAAGGAAGAGGACAACGTCAGGATCCCGATGTCGGACGGCATCCGCCTGTCGGCCAGGATCTGGCGTCCCCTCTCCTCCGACGGCACCCCGGTCCCCGCCGTCCTGGAGTACATCCCCTACCGCAAGCGGGACCTGAGCTCCGTCCGCGACTCGATCCACCACCCCTACATCGCCGGGCACGGCTACGCCTGCGTCCGCGTCGACCTGCGGGGCACCGGCGACTCGGAGGGCGTGCTCACCGACGAGTACCTGGAGCGCGAGCAGGCCGACGCCGAGGAGGTGCTCGCATGGCTGGCTGAGCAGCCCTGGTGCGACGGCAGCACCGGGATGATGGGCATCTCCTGGGGCGCGTTCGCCGCGCTGCAAGTGGCCGCGCGCCGGCCGCCGAGCCTGCGGGCCGTCGTCCTCTCCTCCTTCACGGACGACCGGTACTCCGACGACATGCACTACATGGGCGGAGCGCTGCTCTCGGACAACCTCGGGGAGGCGGGCACGATGTTCGCCTACTCCACCTGTCCGCCCGATCCCGCGACGGTCGGCGACGCGTGGCGCTCGATGTGGCACGAACGTCTCGAAGCGGTCGAGCCGTGGGTGCTGAACTGGCTGCGCCACCAGCGCCGCGACGCCTACTGGCGGCACGCCTCGGTCTGCGAGGACTACGCGGCGGTCCGCACGCCCGTCCTCGCCTCCAGCGGCTGGGCCGACGGGTACTCGAACGCGGTGACCCGGCTCCTGTCCCACCTCGACGTACCCCGCAAGGGGTTGATCGGGCCGTGGTCGCACAAGTACCCGCACCTGGGCGAGCCGGGACCCGCGATCGGCTACCTCCAGGAGGTCGTGCGCTGGTGGGACCACTGGCTCAAGGGCGCGGACAACGGCGTGATGGACGGCCCGATGCTGCGCGCGTGGATGCAGGAGAGCGTGCCGCCGTCCACGGCGTACGAGGAGCGCCCGGGGCGGTGGGTGGGTGAGCACCTGCCGTCGGGCCACGTGGAGGAGACGGCCTACCAGCTGGGCTGGGGCCGGCTGTCGTCCCCGGCGCAGAAGGCGGCCCCGCCGGTCTCGGCGACCATCCAGTCCCCGCTCTCCGTCGGGCAGTTCGCCGGCAAATGGGCCTCGTACAACGCCCCGCCGGACCTCCCCTACGACCAGCGCGAGGAGGACGGCGGCTCCCTCGTCTACGAGACGGAGCCGCTCACCGAGCGGCTGGAGATCCTCGGTGTGCCGCGCGTCGAGGTGGAGGTCGCGGCGGACCAGCCGGTCGCGATGGTCGCGGCCCGCATCTCCGACGTGGCGCCCGACGGCCGGGCCACCCGGGTCACGTACGGCATCCTCAATCTGACGCGCCGCGACGGGACCGACGAGCCCGTGCCGGTGGAGCCGGGCGAGCGGTACCGGGCCGTCGTCAGCCTCAACGGCGTGGCCCAGGCCTTCCCGCCCGGCCACCGCGTCCGGCTCTCCCTGTCGACGTCGTACTGGCCGCTCGCCTGGCCGCCGCCGTGCCCGACGCAGCTGACGCTGCACGAGGACGCGTGCCGCCTGGTGCTACCGGTGCGGCCCACCGAGAGCGACGACGACCCGGCGACGGCGGTGGCGCCGTTCGAGGCGCCGGAGGGCACCCGGCCCCTGACCACGCGGGCCGTCACACCTCCGGAGGAGCGCTGGGACGTCACCCGTGACCTGATCGGCTACGGCTCCCGGCTGGAGATCGTCAAGGACCGCGGCACCCAGCACTTCGACGCCATCGACCTCGACGTGGGGTGCCGGGCCGTGGAGCGGTACACCTCCACGGCCGACGACTTCACCTCGCCCGCGGGCGAGACCGAGTGGACCATGCGCTTCACGCGGCAGGACTGGGACGTACGGATCCGCACCAGTACGACGCTGCGCTGCGACGCCGACTCGTTCCACGTGAACGCCGAGCTGGACGCCTACGAGGGTGACCGCCGGGTCTTCTCGCGCACCTGGAACGAGACGCTGCCGCGCGACGCGCTGTAGGTCAGGAAGGCTGCCCGGACCCGTCGCGGCCGGCCGTCACGCGCACCGTGCGCAGGGCCGGGTCCGCGGCGTCCGGCAGGTTCATGCCGGCCGCGACCCCCGAGGACAGATAGGCCAGGACCGGTTCGGTGAGCCGCTCGCCGGGCAGGACGGCGGGGATGCCGGGCGGGTAGGGGGTCACCATCTCGGCGGCCACCCGGCCCGCGGCCTTCTCCACCGGCACGTCCTCGGTCCGGGCGAAGAACGCGTCCCGCGGCAGGCACGCCTGTTCCATCCGCAGCTCCTCGGGGTCCGGGACCTCGACGCGCGGCGCCGCGTCCCAGTCGCGCGCCGCGTCGGCGAGGTCCCGCAGGGCCTCCAGGAGCGGATCCGTCGTCTCGCGGCTGTCCGCGTAGGTGATCTGGACGTTGATGCGGCGGTGGTCGGCGAGGTGGACGTTGAGGGCGCGGTGTTTCCGCAGCCAGTCCGCGGCGCGGTAGCCGGAGAGCCCGGGGTCCGCGAGGTCGACGACGACGGGCAGCGGGTCGAGATCCGCGCCGCGGCCCGGACCGCAGAAGTCGTCGTGGTCGTTCACGTGCATGCCGTCGATCTTCTCGATGCCGGTGCGCACCTCCGCCGCGAGGTCCAGTGCGTGGGTCAGCAGCTCCCGGCCGTGCAGCGCCATCTGGCGGCGCCAGCCGTCCAGGCCCGCGTAGATGAGGACCGAGGGGCTGGTCGTGCCCCACAGGTCCGCGCGGTTCTTCAGCACGGACGGGGAGACGAGGTCGCCCTGCAGGTGGAAGACGGAGCCCTGTTCGAGGCCGCTGCCCATCTTGTGGATGCTGGTCACGCAGACGTCCGCGCCCGCGTCCATGGCCCACGCCGGCAGGTCGGGGTGGAAGGGCAGGTGCGCGCCCCACGCCTCGTCCACGATGAGCGGCCGGCCGCGCCGGTGGCAGGCCTCGGCGATGCCGCGCAGATCGGCGCAGGCGCCGTACGGGGTGGGGCTGGTGACCAGGGCGCCCATGGCGTCGGGGTGGGCCTGGAGCGCGGCTTCGTAGTCGGCGGCGGAGGGGGCGTGGGCCAGGTGGCGCTCGGCGTCCCACTGGGGCTCCACCCACACGGGCACGATGCCGGAGAGGATCAGCGCGGAGACCACGGACTTGTGCGCGTCCCGGCCGATCAGCAGCTTCTCGTGGGGGCCCGCCACCGACAGCATCGCGGCCTTGACCGACAGCGAGCTGCCGCAGGTGGTGAAGAAGGTGTGCTCGGCGTGGACCGCGTCCGCCATGAGCTTCTCGGCGTGCTCCAGGTACCCGCCGCGCTGGCGGCGGTCGTCCAGGCCGCCGGAGGCGAGCAGGTCGCCGTGGAAGACGGCGTCCCCCAGGATCCTGCGGGTCTCGGGGTCGGCGCCGCGGGCCTGCTTGTGGCCGGGCGGGGAGAACGCCAGCATGCCGGTCGTGCGGTAGGCGTCGAGGGCTTCCAGGACAGGGGCCTGTGTGTGATCCATGGGCATGGACGCACGGGTTCCCCGAACCGGCGCCCTTCGCACCTGGGACAGACGTCTGCCGCCGCCCCGGGGATTGGGGCGGCGGCAGACGGGTGGCGGGCCCGGGTCAGGCCTTGTGCTGCATGCTGCTGCGGGCCGGGTTGGCCTGCTCGGCGGCCTTGGGGTCCTTCTCGTCCGCCTTGGCACGCACACCCTGCTGGATGCGCTCGCCGATGGATTTGTCGATGTTGGACCAGTAGGTGAACGCCCGCTGGAGCACCGGCTCGGTCACCCCGTTGAGGAGGTGGCCGACGACGTTGTCCACGAGCCGGTCGCGGGCGGCGTCGTCGAGGACCTCGCGCACCATGGTGCCCGCCTGGCCCCAGTCGTCGTCCTCGGCGTGGTCGACGTAGGCGGCGCGGGTGATGTCGCCGTCCGCGTACCAGCTCGGCGAGGTGTTGTTGACGTCCGCGGCCGGGCCGCCCTTGGAGTTCGGCGCGTAGACCGGGTCCTGGCGCTTGTGGTACGCCATGGCCCCGTCCTTGGAGTACGTGTGCACGGGCACGACGGGGGCGTTGACCGGGAGCTGCTGGTAGTTGGCGCCGATGCGGTACCGGTGCGCGTCGGCGTAGGAGAACAGCCGGGCGAGCAGCATCCGGTCCGGGCTCGGGCCGATGCCGGGCACGAGGTTGTTCGGCTGGAACGCCGCCTGCTCGATCTCGGCGTGGTTGTCCGTGGGGTTGCGGTCCAGCGTCATCCGGCCGACCTCGGTCAGCGGGTAGTCGCCGTGCGGCCACACCTTCGTCAGGTCGAACGGGTTGAAGCGGTAGTCGGCCGCGTCCTCGTACGGCATGACCTGCACGTACAGCGTCCAGCTCGGGTGGTCGCCGTCACGGATGTGCTCGAAGAGGTCACGGGTGTGGTAGTCCGTGTCCGCCGCGGCCATCTGGTCGGCCTCGTGCTGGGTGAAGCACTCGATGCCCTGGTCGGTCTTGAAGTGGTACTTCACCCAGAACCGCTCGCCCTGCGCGTTGATCCACATATACGTGTGCGAGGTGTAGCCGTTCATGTGGCGCCAGGTGCGCGGGATGCCGCGGTCCCCCATGAGCCAGGTCACCTGGTGGGCGGACTCGGGCGAGAGGGTCCAGAAGTCCCACTGCATGTCGTGGTCGCGGAGGTTGTTGTCCGCACGGCGCTTCTGGGACCGGATGAAGTGCTGGAACTTCATCGGGTCCTTGACGAAGAAGACCGGGGTGTTGTTCCCGACCATGTCGTAGTTGCCTTCGCTGGTGTAGAACTTCACCGCGAATCCGCGCGGGTCGCGCCAGGTGTCCGGGCTCCCGCGCTCACCGGCGACGGTGGAGAAACGGGTCACCAGTTCGGTCCTGGTCCCCGGCTGGAAGACGGCCGCCTTGGTGTACCGGCTGACGTCCGCGGTCACCTCGAAGTGGCCGAAGGCGCCGCTGCCCTTGGCGTGCGGCTGGCGCTCGGGGATCCGCTCCCGGTTGAACTGCGCCATCTGCTCGATCAGGTAGGAGTCCTGCAGCAGGATCGGCCCGCCGGCCCCCACCGTGAGCGAATGCTCGTCGCTCTCGACCGGAGCACCGGAATCCGAGGTGGTCGCTTTCGGTGTGACGTCACTCATGGGTTACGCGTGCCTTTCGGTGTTGTCGTTACCTCATGCCGCCGATGGGAGCACTGTCCATCCTGCGGCTTCTGTGCCCGTACGGCCATTTGTCGCCACGGGTCACCCCACGGCGAACGTGTCCGGGTCGGCCGCTTTCCAGTCGGCGGCCCAGCTCTCGGGCGGGGCGGCGAGCAGCTCTCCCGGGGCGAGCCACTCGTACAGGTCGGCATAGGAGCGGAACCTGCCGTCGGTCTCCCGGCGGCGCAGCAGCCGGGGGTGGAGGTCCACGGTGGAGCGGACGCCCATGGCCGCCATGATCTGCAGCGCGCTGTCCACGGTGGCCTGCTGGAAGCGGGCCACGCGGGCGGCCTTGTCCCCCACGTCGAGGGCGCGGGCCCGGCGCGGGTCCTGGGTGGTCACGCCGGTCGGGCAGTGGTTGGTGTGACAGCGCTGGGCCTGGATGCAGCCCACGGCGAACATCATCGCGCGGGCCGCGTTCGTGTAGTCGGCGCCCGTCGCGAGGCGTTTGACGATGTCGGAGCCGGTCGCCACCTTGCCGCTCGCGCCGATCTTGACGTGGTCCCGCAGCCCGGCGCCGGTGAGGGCGCTGTGCACGGTGAACAGGCCCTCGGTGAGCGGCATGCCGAGGTGGTCGGCGAACTCCAGCGGGGCCGCGCCCGTGCCGCCCTCCGCGCCGTCGACGACGATGAAGTCCGGGGTGATCCCCTCGGCCGTCATGGCCTTGCACACGGCGAGGAACTGGGTCCGCGAGCCCGGGCACAGCTTGAAGCCGACCGGTTTGCCGTGCGCGAGTTCGCGCAACCGGGCGAGGAAGCGGACCAGTTCGCGCGGGGTGGAGAAGACGCGGTGGTAGGGCGGCGAGATGACGGTCCTGCCCGCGGGCACCCCGCGTACCGAGGCGATCTCGGCGTTGACCTTGGCGCCCGGCAGGACTCCCCCGATGCCGGGCTTGGCCCCCTGGGACAGTTTGAGCGAGACGCAGCGCACGGACGGGTGCGCGGCCTTCTCGGCGAACTGCCGTGCGTCGAAGTCGCCGTCCGGGGTGCGGCAGCCGAAGTAGCCGGTGCCGATCTCCCAGACGAGGTCGCCGCCGGGCTCCAGGTGGTAGCCGGAGAGCCCGCCCTCGCCGGTGTCGTGGGCGAAGCCGCCGCGGGCCGCGCCCGTGTTCAGGGCGAGGACCGCGTTGGCGGAGAGCGAGCCGAAGCTCATCGCGGAGACGTTCAGGAGGGCCATGTCGTACGGCTCGGCGCAGTCGGGGCCGCCGATCCGCACGCGGGGCGGCTCCTCGGCCACGTCCACCGGCGCCATGGACGGCACCAGGAACTCGTAGCCGCGCTCCTGCATGTCGCGCTCGCTGCCGAAGGGTTCCTCGGCGTCGACGCCCTTGGCCCGCTCGTAGACGATGCTGCGGGTGTCGCGGTCGAAGGGCCGGCCGTCGTAGTTGCGTTCCACGAAGTACTGCTGGAGCTCCGGGCGCACCTTCTCCATGAGGAAGCGCAGCCGGCCGAGGACCGGATAGTTGCGCAGCACGGAGTGGCGCCGCTGCCCGAGGTCGTACACCGCCGTCAGCGCCACGGCCGCCAGCGGCCCGGCGCACAGCCACCACCACGGGGTGGCCAGCAGGGCGAGCAGCACGCCGCCCACCGCGCCGGCGATCAGCAGTCCTACGGTTGCCAAACGCGTCATGGTCCTCGTCTCAGCTGCGTCCGGCAGGACGTACGAGCCCGCGGGCCGGGCCGCGCGTGGCGGCCCGGCCCGCTGTCCTGCCCCTCACACCGGCCTGCCGTCAGATCGTCGGACGACCGGACGCCTGCGTTCCCGCACCGGGCGTGCCCGGGGTGCCCGGCGGCGTGCCGGGGGTGCCGTAGTACGTGCCGAGCTGCTCGTGGTAGCCGGTGTCGCCCAGGTGCTTGTCCTTGTCGAACTCCGGCGCGTCCTTGATCTGGTCCTTGGTGCGCGCGACCTGGATCGTCTTCGCCTCGGCGTCGATGCCCGTGATGGTGCCGGCGGGCAGCAGGACCTCCTTGCCGAAGATCCACACTCCGGTGTCGACCACGATGTACTGCGAGCCGACGTCGTTGGAGTGCTTGTCCACCTTGCCGATGTGTCCGTCACTCGCTTCGACCTTGTACCCGGTCAGGTCGGCGTTCGGAGTGTGACCAGCACTGGCCGGGTAGTTCCAGATGTTCTCGGTCATAGTGCTACCTCCGTACATCAATCGCTTCGGACAGGCGGTACAGGGCTGCACCGTGCGTCCTGTCCGGCGACTCCACCCGACTATCCGAGCCGCCCGCCTTCAAACGGGCCGAGTCCCACATGGCCGGAAGGGACGGGGACGCCCGGGGTAACCGGTGATCTCAGCGCTGGCCGTTCGCGAACCACCGGGCCAGGTCGGGGGCGACCCGCTCCACGGTGACGGGGCGCCCGTCGCTCCGCAGCGACTCGGTCGCCGCGACACCGGCCGCGACGGCCTCGCGGGCCGCGACCGGGCTGGTGTCCGTCGCGCCGCCGGAGCGCACGAAGCGCAGGAACTCGGCCACCAGCATCGGGTCGGAGCCGCCGTGGCCGCCCTCGCCGGGGTCCGGCATCGGCACGACGATGTCGGCGTCGCTCCGGTAGCCGCTGCGGCGCTTCCAGACCCGCACCTCGGCGCTCTCGCCGTGGTCCCCGAAGTTCTCCAGGCGGCCCTCGGTACCGATGACGGTGTAGTTGCGCCAGTAGTCGGGCGTGTAGTGGCACTGCTGGTAGCTGGCGTGCGCGCCGCCTTCGAGCCGCATGACCATCATCGACAGGTCCTCGACGTCGACGACCGGGTTGAGCCCGGTGAGCGAGAGCGGCGGCCAGTTGCGCTCCGGGTCGTACCAGTCCGGCATGACCGCGCCGGGTGCCTGTCCCGAGCGGTCGGCTATGTCCCCGTAGACGGTGAGGCCGCCCAGGGCGCTGACGCGCTCGGTGTAGGCGCCGGCCAGCCAGTGGATGACGTCGAGGTCGTGGGCGCCCTTCTGGAGGAGCAGGCCGGTGGTGTTGCGGCGGTCGGCGTGCCAGTCCTTGAAGTAGAAGTCGCCGCCGTGGCCGACGAAGTGGCGGCACCAGACGGCCTTGACCTCGCCGATCTCGCCGCGCTCGATGAGGTCGCGCATGACGCGGACGACGGGCATGTGGCGCATGTTGTGGCCCACGTACAGGCGGGCGCCGCTCTCGCGCGCGGCTGCGAGGACGCGGTCGCAGCCCTCGGTGGTGATGGCCAGCGGTTTCTCCAGGAAGACGGCGGTCCCGGCCCGCAGCAGGTCGACGGCGAGGGCCTCGTGGGTGTGGTCGGGGGTGATGACGAAGACCGCGTCCAGCTCCTCGGCGGCCAGCATCTCCCGGTGCCCGGGGTAGACGTGCACGTCCTGCCCGAACCAGGAGCGGGCCCGGTCGAACATGGCGGGCGCGGTGTCGGCGACGGCCACCACCGCGGAGCCCTCGCCGGGGTGGTGGGCCTCTTGGGCGAGCGTGGCCCGCAGGCCGAGACCGATGACGCCGAGGCGCAGGTCGCGGCTGCGCGTGCGGTCGCCGGAGGGTGCGGTGGAGACGGAGGAGGTGTCGCTCACGCGTGCTCAGCCCTTCATGCCGGAGAAAGCGATGCCCTGGATGAACTGGCGCTGCATGGCGACGAACACCACGATCACCGGAAGCGTCGCGAGGAGGGAGCCGGCCATCAGGACCGGGTACTCGGTCAGGTGCGCGCCCTGGAGGGTGGCCAGACCGGCCGACAACGGCATCTTCGCCGGGTCGGTGTTGACGATGAGCGGCCACATCAGGTCGTTCCAGGACCACAGGAACGTGAGGATGCCGAGGGCGAGGAGCCCCGGCCGGGCCAGCGGGAGGGCGATGCGCCAGAAGACGGTGAAGGGGTTGGCGCCGTCGAGCCGCGCCGCCTCCTCCAGCTCCTCGGGCAGCCCCATGAAGAACTGGCGCAGCAGGAAGGTGCCGAAGGCGGAGAACATGCCGGGGACGACCAGCGCCTGCATGGAGTCCAGCCAGCCGAGGCTCTGCATGATCTGGTACTGCGGCAGCAGGAAGAGCTGTCCGGGCACCATCAGGACGGCGAGGAAGCCGAGGAAGATCGCGCCGCGTCCGGGGAAGCGGATGCGGGCGAAGGCGTAGGCCGCCATCGAGCAGAGCAGCAGCTGCGCCGCGGTGCGCAGCAGCGCCATCACGACGGTGTTGAGGAACTGCCGGCCGAAGGGGACCCCGTCGAAGACCTTGCCGTAGTTCGAGAAGTCCCAGTGCGCGGGCAGGATCGTCGGCGGTACCCGCACGGACTCGCCGAAGCTCTTGAAGGAGGTGAGCAGCTCCCAGACGAGGGGGAAGACGGTGATGACGGCGCCCAGGGTGAGCAGGACGTGGGCCGGCCACATCCGGCCCTCGCGGCGCACAGTCGTTTCACGCATAGTGGACCCACCTCTTCTGCAACCGGAACTGGACGGCCGTCAGCGCCATGATCAGGACGAACAGCACGCAGACGATCGCCGCGCCGTAGCCGCGCTGGTTGTCGAAGAACGCCTTCTGGAAGAAGAGCATCACGACGGTCTGGCCCTCGCCGTAGGCCGGGTTCTGCAGCGAGTTGGTCGTGTTGGCGCCGATGATCAGGTACACCAGGTCGAAGACCTGGAGGGACTGGATCACCGAGAGCACGGTGGTGAAGAACAGGGTGGGGCTCAGCAGCGGCAGCGTGACCGAGAAGAACTGCCGGATCCGGCCCGCGCCGTCGAGCGCCGCCGCCTCGTAGTAGTCGCCGGGGATGGACTGGAGTCCGGCGAGCAGCAGGATCATGTTGTAGCCGACGGTCATCCACACGCCGACGATCGCGACCGCGAAGCGGATGGTGCCCGGGTCGGAGACCCAGTAGGTGCCGTCGATGCCGAGGACGGAGAGCGCGTGGTTGAGGATGCCGGCGTCGCCGTTGTAGAGCCAGCGCCAGACCACCGCGACGGCGGCGGGCATGGTGACCACGGGCAGGAAGTAGAGGGTGCGGTACACCCCGGTGCCGCGCAGTCCCTTGATGTCGAGCAGCACCGCCAGCGCCATCGACAGCGGGATGCCGAGCAGGACGAGGCCGGTGTAGACCCCGGTGTTGCCCAGGGAGGTCCAGAACTCCGGGTCGCCCACGAGCGTGCGGTAGTTGGCCAGGCCGATCCAGGTGGTCCCGCCGAAGGCGCCCCACTCGGTGAGGCTGTAGTACAGGGTCTGCACGACGGGCCAGAGGTAGAACACGGCGAGGCCGAGGCCGGCGGGGGCGATCAGGGCGTAGCCCCACCACTTGTCCCGGTGGCGGAAGCGGCGCTCGCGTCGGCGCAGCTCCCGCTGGTCGGGGAGGACGGCGTGGCCGCGCTGGGCCGGTACCGCGCCCCCCGGTGTCCGTACGTCGAGGCTCATCAGGACCGGCCCTTTCTCTCCTGCGCGAGCAGTTGGTTCATGGCGTCGGTCAGGGAGCCGGTGGCGCCCTGGAGGCTCTCGTCGCCGCTCCACGCCTTGGCGAGCCACATCTGTTCCTTGTGCTGCCAGGCCGCGCTGTTGGCGGAGCCCGGGAAGGGCACCGCGTAGTCGAGCGCGTCCAGGTGCACCTGGAGGTCGAAGCGGGGCATGCCGGCGGCCCAGGGTTTCGCGGTGCCGTTGCGGGCCGGGATGGCGGTGCCGTACTTGCCCTGGAGCAGGGAGGCGTGCTCGCCGCCGAGGAACCGGACGAACTCGCGGGCCAGTTCGGGGTGGGGTGTGCGGGCGTAGACCACGTTGGCGAGGCCGTGCAGGACGGTGGCGCGGTGGCGGCCCCGGGGCATCGGGGCGACGTCGACCTTGGCCCGCAGTTCGGGGTCGGCGTAGAACGTCGCCGCGTTGTAGGAGGCTTCGTAGGTCATGGCCAGGGTCCCGGACTGGAACATCTGGGTGGGGTCCGTGTCGGTCATCTGCTGCAGCGACGGTGCGGCGCGGTAGCGGTGGATCAGGTCGATCCACAGCCGCAGTCCCTCGCGGGTGTGCTCGTCGGAGTAGCCGGAGTGCCGCTTGTCCGGGGAGATGACGTACCCCCCGGCCTGGGGTATGGAGTTGTAGTAGTTCTCCTGGGCGCGGACGGGGGCGCCGACGCCGTAGACGCCGCGCTTGCGGTCGGTGAGCCGCTGGGCGTTCACGATCAGGTCCTGCCAGGTCCAGGTGGCGTCGGGGTAGTCGACCTTGGCGCGGTCGAAGAGCTCCTTGTTGAACCACAGGGCGACGGTGTCGAAGTCCTTGGGGGCGCCGTACTGGACGCCGTTCCAGCGGTAGAGGGAGACGAGGTCCGCGGGGAAGTCGGCGGGGCGCAGGACCGCGTCGTCCCCGGTGGTCTCCAGGGGCAGCAGCTGTCCGGCGTCCGCGTAGAGGCCGAAGTTGGGACCGTTCATCCAGAAGACGTCCGGGGCGCTGCCGCCCGTGCACGCGGTACGCAGTTTGGTCCAGTACGTCCCGTTCGGGGTGAGCTGGACGTCGACGCTCACCCCGGGCCGGGTCCGCTCGAACTCCCGCGCCGCCCGCTCCATGGCGGGCACTTGGTAGACGTCCCAGACGCCATAGGTGAGCCGGCCGCGCCGGGCGCCGCCGGAGGAGGCGGGAGCCGCCGGGGAACTGCAGCCGGACGCGAGCGGCGCCGCCGCGAGCGTCGTGGCGGCAGCCGCGGTGAGGAGAGAACGTCTGCGCACGCGGGGCCTTCCCTGGGGGACCGGAACACCCCGACGCTATTTGCTCGAAGTTGACGCGTCAATGGCTGTTTGAAGCAACTTTGCGCATTCGATGCAGACGATCACCTGCCGGACTCAGTCGATCCCGGAGCGCTCCACCCCCGCCACGATCCACCGCTGGAACAGCAGGAACACCACGAGCAGCGGGACGATCGAGACCGCCGCCGCGATGAACAGCTCATGCAGCCGCACCACTTGGGACGTGGTGAAGGACGCCAGGGCCACCTGCACCGTCCACGCCCTCTGGTCCTGACCGATGACCAGGGGCCACAGGAAGGAGTTCCAGGCGCCGATGAAGACGATGGTGCCGACGGCCGCGAAGACGGGGCGGGCGTTGGGCACCACCACGAGCCAGTACGTGCGCCAGTGACCGAGGCCGTCGACCCGGGCCGCGTCCTCCAGCTCCCCGGGGAAACCGAGGAAGTACTGCCGGAAGACGAAGCAGGCGAACGCGGAGAACAGCGTCGGGACGATCAGGCCGCGCAGGGTGGAGACCCAGCCCAGCGACGAGACCAGGACGAAGCTCGGCACGAACGTCACCGCCGCGGGGACCATGAGCGTGCCCAGGATGGCGTAGAACACCGTGTTCGCGTGCCGGTAGGGGATACGGGCCAGGCCGTATCCGGCGAGCGAGGCCAGCAGCAGGGTGCCGAGCGTCGTCGCGACGGCGATCAGCGCCGAGGTGAGCAGGGAGCGCGCGAAGGGCACCGAGGTGTCCGCGAACAGCTCGCGCAGGTTGCCCCATTGGATGTGCGAGGGGAAGAACGTCCAGTCGGGCGAGGTGATGTCCTGCTCGGTGGCGAGCCCGTTGCGCACCAGCAGGTAGAACGGGACGAGGAACAGGACCGCGAGAGCGATCAGCAGGACGAGCCGCAGGGCGCGCCCGGTGCGGACGAGGGCGTCGCCCTCCTGGATCGGCGGCATCAGTGCGCCTCCTTCCTGCCGAGCCCGAACCACCGCGCCTGCCCGACCGTCACCACCGCGATGATCAGGGCGAGCAGCACCGCCCCCGCGCTGCCGAGCCCGAGGTTCTGGCCCTGTCCGAGGGCGGTGTAGTAGAGGTAGACGAGGGGCGGCCGCGCGTAGGGCGGGTAGCCGCGGGCGTCGGAGAGCAGGTTGTAGAACTCGTCGAAGGCCTGGAAGGCGTTGATGACGAGCAGCAGCACGACCGCCACCGACGTCGTGCGCAGCTGGGGGAAGGTGATGTGGCGGAAGACCTGCCAGCCGGGCCGGGCCCCGTCGACGGCCGCCGCCTCGTACAGGAGCGGGCTGATGCGCTGCAGGCCCGCCAGGAACAGGATCATGTAGAACCCGGCCTGGAGCCAGAGGCGCACGGTCACGATGACCAGCCAGTACCAGGGCGGGTCCGTGGTCGACAGCCAGGCGACGGGGTCCGCCCCGGCGTACCCCAGCAGGGTGTTGGCGAGGCCGAACCGTACTCCGTTGAAGAGGGACATCTTCCAGATCAGCGCGGCGACGACGTAACTGCACGCCGCGGGGAGGAAGAAGACCGAGCGGAAGAACGCCTGGGCGCGCCGCAGCCGGTTCACCATCAGCGCGAGGGCGAGCGAGGCCGCGTAGGTGGCCGGCACGATGAAGAGGGTGAAGACGCAGAAGGTCCACAGGCTGGCGCGGAACGCCTCGTCGCGCAGGAGCGCCGTATAGTTGTCGAGGCCGACGAAGCGGTCCGGGGTGACGGTGTTGTGGGCGTCGAAGAAGCTCAGCCAGACGCTCCAGCCGAGCGGTACGTACGTGAACAGGCCGAGGCCGAGGACGAAGGGGCCGACGAAGACCCAGAACCACCGCGCGCGCTCCCGCGCGGCCCGCCGCTCCGGCGCGCGCCGCTGGAGGGTGCTCACTTGGACGTCACGCGGGTCAGCTCCGCCGACACCTTCCGTACGACGCCCTTCAGTTGGCTCTCCGGGTTCGCGCCGTCCTTGATGACTCGGTTCAGCGCGTCCTGGTACGCGCTCTGGGCCGCCGGGGTCCACAACAGCGGCTGGGCGTAGCCGTGTTCGGTGGTGAAGCGGACGGCGTCGGCCGCCGCGCCCGCGCGCAGGGCGTCCGCCTTCTTCGCGAGCGAGATCCGGGCGGGGATGTGGAAGCCGTAGCCGAGCGCGAAGTCCTCCTGGTGGTCGGTGTGTTCGATCCACAGCCACTTCAGGAACTCCTTGCCCGCCTGCTGATGCCGGCTGCGGGTGGAGACCGCCGCCGCGTACGCGCCGACCGGGACGGAGGGTGCGCCGTGCGGGCCGTCCTTGGGGAAGGGCAGCACGCCGAAGTCGTCGCCGAGCGCCTTCTGGACGGCGGGCAGCGCCCACAGCCCCGACCACTGCATGGCGGTCAGTCCCTGGAGGAACGCCGACGGGTCGGACCAGTCCGCGGGCGCGCCCAGCAGGAGCGACTTGTCCGCGTACAGCTGGTGCAGTTTGCCGAGGGTGCGGGCGGCCGCGGGGTCGTCGAAGCCGACCTTGCCGTCTTCGGTGACCAGGGAGAGCCCGGCGGCGTAGAGCGGGGTGCCGCCGAGGACGCCGGCGCCCGCGTCATTGCCGAGGAAGAGGCCCTTCACCTTCTTGCTCGTCAACTTGCGGGCCGCGTCCACGAGTTCGTCCAGCGTCCCGGGCGGGCGCACCCCGGCGTCGTCGAGCAGGCTCTTGCGGTAGAAGAGCAGCTGCATGTCGATGGCCTGCGGGATGCCCCAGATCTTCCCGTCGTACGTCTTCGGGGCGAGCACCGCCGGGTTGAAGTCGTCCTTGACTCCGTCGAAGAGTTCAGTGAGGTCGGCCACCTGCTTGCCCTGGATCTGGTCCAGGCTGGGGCCGTTGACCTCGAAGACGTCCGGGCCGGACGCGGTGAGCAGGGCGGCGGCCGTCTGCTGGTCGTAGTTGCCGGGCCGCCACTGGACGCTGACGCGGGCCTTCTTGTAGGCGGCGGCGTACTTCTTCACGGCCTGTTCGGTGCCCTGCTCGCCGTACTGGTGGTACCACTGCGACAGTTCGGGCCCCTTGCCGGTCCCGCCTGCTCCGCCGCGGCCCGTGTCGGACCCGCACGCGGTGAGCAGGCCGAAGGCGGCGCCGGTGGCGAGCAGTCCCCTGCGGCTGATGGTCATGTCGGTCGTCCCCAGTCTCGGTTCGGCCGGGCGGAGGTGGTGCCGGCCCGGCGGTCTCGGTGCGGTGCGAACCCCGTGTGTTTATCCCGGCGGCCCAACGACCAACCCTGCGCATGGTTTTCGATGCGTCGGCGTACGACGCCCGCGCCGGGACAGGGAGACGATGTGCGGGCACCGCGCGCAGGGCCCTGGCCGGGAGGACACCGTGAACGACACCGACGCCGACGCCGCTGTGGGTGTGTCCGACGCCGCTGGGTGCGACGCCGGGGCCGTGAGCGCGGCCGGGGCTGTGCAGGACACCGGGACCGTGAGCGAGGCGACACCGTCCAGGACGCCGGATCTGTGCGGGGCGCCGCTGGCACGCGGGACACCGAAGCCACCTCCGACACCGACACCGACGCCCTACAGGGCACCGGAGCCGTGCGCGACGCCGACGCCGTCGAAAACACCAGGGCCGTCCGCGGTGACGCCGCAATACACGGCCCTCAGGCCCTCCAGGATGGAGACACCATGCCCGACTCCGGGCCTCAAGCCGACCGCAACGCCATGGATGCCCCTGGGACCGATGCCGACGGCAGCTCCCCGAAAGACCCCGCGGCCGAGTCCGACGGCGACGCCATCAGCGCGCCCGGCGCCGCAGCCGGCCAGGTCACCCGGCGCACCCTCCTGACCGCGCCGGCCCGTGCCCTCGAACCCGCCGGCGGCACCGCGGCCGGGTTCGACGGCTTCACCGCTCTCGTCGACTCCCCCGTCTACGTCGTCACCACGGCCGCCGGAGGCAAGCGCGCGGGCTGTCTCGTCGGGTTCGCCGCTCAGTGTTCCCTCGCGCCCGCCCGGTTCGCGGTGTGGCTCTCCACGGAGAACCACACCTACCGTCTCGCCCGAACGGCCCAGACCCTGGCCGTGCACCTTCTCGACCGGCGCGGGCACGCTCTCGCCGAGCGGTTCGGGGGGCTCTGCGGGGCCCGTGAGGACAAGTTCGCCGGGGTCGACTGGAGCGAGGGGCCGGGCGGGGTGCCGGTGCTGGGCGGGGCGCTGGCCTGGTTCGCGGGCCCCGTCCACGGCCGGTTCGACGGGGGCGACCACGTCGCGTTCCTGGTCGAGCCGGCCCACACCTGGACCTCCCCGACCGCCGAGGGCCCCGCCCTGTCGCTGCACGACGCGCTCGACATCACCGCCGGACACCCACGGTGACGGCCCCGCGTGGCCCCTCGGCGTGCCGCGCGGCGCCGTCTGACCCAGGCTGGACACACGCCCCGCCCGTCCCCGCCACCGCGTCACCCGAGGAGCCGTGCACCATGCCCACCGATGCCTTCCGCTCGGACGTGTCCCTGACGGTCAACGGCAGCCCGCACCGCCTGCCCCTCGACCACCGCACGACCGTCCTCGACGTGCTGCGCGAACACCTCGGCCTCGTCGGCGCCAAGAAGGGCTGCGACCACGGGCAGTGCGGCGCCTGCACGGTCCTGGTGGACGGGCGGCGCGCGAACAGCTGCCTGCTGCTGGCCGTGGCCCACGACGGCGCCGAGATCACCACGGTCGAGGGCCTGCACGGGGCGGCCGAGGACGAACCGCACCCCCTTCAGCGAGCCTTCCTGGAGCGGGACGCCTTCCAGTGCGGCTACTGCACGCCGGGCCAGCTCTGCTCCGCCGTCGGCGCCCTCGCCGAGGCCGAGGCGGGTGACGCCTCGCATGTCACGCCGCCGGGCGCCGCCACCGGCGCGCCCGTCCCGCTCACCCGGGACGAGATCCGTGAACGGCTCAGCGGCAACCTCTGCCGCTGCGGCGCCTATCCGCACATCGTCGAAGCCGTCGAGGACGTGATCCGGTGAAACCCTTCAGTCATCTGCGTGCCCGCACCGTCGAGGAGGCGACCGCGGCCCACGCGGGCCGGCCCGGCGCCCGTTATCTGGGCGGTGGCACCAACCTGGTGGACCTGATGAAGCTCGGCGTGGAACAGCCGGAGGCCCTGATCTCCGTCGCCGATCTGCCGCTGGACGCCGTCGAGGAGCTGCCCGACGGCTCCGTGCGGGCCGGCGCCACCGTGCGCAACAGCGATCTCGCCGCCCACCCCCTCGTCCGGGACCGCTATCCCGTGCTCTCGCAGGCCCTGCTCTCGGGCGCCTCCGGACAGCTGCGCAACATGGCCACGACCGGCGGCAACCTCCTCCAGCGCACCCGCTGCCCGTACTTCCAGGACACCGCCAAGCCGTGCAACAAGCGGGCGCCCGGCTCCGGTTGCGGCGCCCGCGACGGCGTCCACCGCGACCACGCCGTCCTGGGCCATTCACCGCAGTGCATCGCCACGCATCCGTCCGACTTCGCGGTCGCGCTCGCCGCGCTCGACGCGCAGGTGGAGCTGAGCGGTCCCGCGGGCGCCCGCACCCTGCCCGCCGCCGAGTTCCACCGGCTCCCCGGCGACCGGCCGGAGCGGGACACCGAGATCGAGCCCGGCGAACTCATCACCGGGGTGCTGCTGCCGCCCACGGCCGCCGGGGTGCCCTCCGCGTACCGCAAGGCCCGCGACCGGGCGTCGTACGCGTTCGCGCTCGCCTCCGTGGCGGTCGTGCTCGACGTGCGGGACGCGGTCGTGCACGACGTGCGGATCGCGTTCGGCGGGCTCGCGCACCGGCCCTGGCGCGCCCGCACCGCCGAGCGGGCGCTCGCCGGAGGACCCGCGACAAACGACGCGTTCCGCGCGGCCCTCGACACCGAGCTGGCCGCGGCCGCGCCACTGCGCGACAACGCCTTCAAGGTGCCGCTCGCCCGCAACATCGCCTGCGACGTGCTGCGGCGCCTGTCCGGCGCCCCCGCCGCCTCCTGACCCGCCGCCCCGCTCACAGGGAGTTCGAACATGCCGGACACGGTCAGCGCCCTCGGTTCACCCGCCGGGCGCAGGGAAGGCCCCGCCAAGGTCACGGGGACCGCCCGCTATGCCGCGGAACACCGTCCCGAGGGATGCGCCTACGCGTGGCCGGTCCCCGCCACGGTGGCGCGGGGCACGGTGACCGCCGTCGACGACACACGGGCGCTCGCGCTGCCCGGCGTCGTCGGCGTCCTCAGCCATCACAACGCGCCGCGGCTGACCGAACCGGAGGACGCGACACTCGCCGTGCTCCAGGACGGGCGGGTCCCGCACCGGGGCTGGTACGTGGCTCTCGTCGTCGCCGACACCCTGGAGACGGCGCGTGAAGCGGCCGCCGCCGTGCGGATCTCGTACGCCGAGGAGCCGTTCGAGGTGGAGCTGACGGCCGACCACCCCGACGCCTACGTTCCCGAGGACACGGACGGCACGTCCGGCGAGCATCTGCGCGGCGAGGCCGACAACGCGTTCGCCGCCGCGCCCGTGCAGGTCGACACGGTCTACCGGGTGCCGCCGCTGCACAACCACCCCATGGAGCCGCACGCGGCCACCGCCGCGTGGCAGGACGGCCGGCTGACCGTGCACGACTCCAGCCAGGGCAGCACCACGGTGCGCGCCACCCTCGCCGCCCTCTTCGACCTGCCCGAGGACCGGGTCACGGTCGTCTCCGAGCACGTCGGCGGCGGCTTCGGCTCCAAGGGGACGCCCCGCCCGCACGTGGTGCTCGCCGCCATGGCCGCCCGGGCGACCGGCCGCCCGGTCAAGCTCGCCCTGCCGCGCCGGCAGCTGCCCGCCGTGGTCGGGCACCGCGCGCCCACCCTGCACCGGGTGCGGCTCGGCGCCGAGACCGACGGCACGCTCCTGTCCGTCGTGCACGAGGTGACCGCGCACACCTCGCGCGTCAAGGAGTTCATGGAGACGGGCGCGGCCGCCACGCGGGTCATCTACCCCTCGCCGCACGCCCGGACCACGCACCGCGTGGTCCCGCTGGACGTGCCGACCCCGTCCTGGATGCGGGCCCCGGGCGAGGCTCCGGGCATGTACGCGCTGGAGTCCGCGATGGACGAGCTGGCCGAGGCCCTCGCGCTCGACCCGGTCGAGCTGCGTCTGCGCAACGACACGGACACCGAGCCGGACAGCGCGCGCCCCTTCAGCAGCCGCCACCTCGCCGAGTGCCTGCGCGACGGCGCCCGGCGGTTCGGCTGGGAAGGGCGCGACCCGCGCCCCCGCGCCCGCCGCGAGGGCGACATCCTGCTCGGCACCGGCGTGGCGGCCGCGACGTACCCGGTGCTCGTCTCGCCGAGCCGGGCGAGCGCCCACGCCCGCCCGGACGGCACCTTCGAGGTCCGGGTCAACGCCACCGACATCGGCACGGGCGCCCGTACGGTGCTCGCCCAGGTCGCCGCCGACGCGCTCGGGGTCCCGCTGGACCGGGTCCGTATCGAGATCGGTGACAGCGACCTGCCGTCGGCGCCGCTCGCGGGCGGCTCCTCGGGAACGGCCTCCTGGGGCTGGGCCGTCCACGCGGCCGGTACGCGGCTCGCCGGGAGCGTGGCGGAGTACGCGGGGCGGGCCCTGCCGCCCGAGGGGCTGAGCGTCACGGTCGACACGAAGGGAACCGCCGACGCGGACAGCGACTACGCCCGGCACGCCTTCGGCGCGCACTTCGCCGAGGTCGGTGTGGACACGGTGTCCGGGGAGGTCCGGGTGCGCCGGCTGCTCGGCGTCTACGCGGCCGGGCGCATCCTCAACCCCCGTACCGCGCGCTCCCAGTTCATCGGGGCGATGACGATGGGGCTCGGGATGGCGCTGACGGAGGGCAGCACGATGGACGCCGCCTTCGGAGACTTCACGGAGAGCGATCTGGCCGCGTACCACGTGCCCGCGCACGCGGACGTCCCCGCCATCGAGGCGTACTGGATCGAGGAGGACGATCCGCATCTGAACCCGATGGGCAGCAAGGGGATCGGTGAGATCGGCATCGTGGGCACGGCCGCCGCGATCGGCAACGCCGTGCACCACGCCACCGGTATCCGGCTGCGCGAGCTGCCCCTCACCCCGGACCGGGTGCTGACCGGCGGGGAGTGAGGGGCGCCGGGCTCAGGCGACGTAGGCGGGCCGGAAGCAGGCGGTGACGTCCTTGCCGCGCGGGCAGGGATAGGCCGCCCAGGTCTCGGCCAGCGCGTCGATCAGGAGCATCCCCCGGCCCCCGAGCGCGTCGTCGTCGGGCCGGCGGGGCTCGGGCGGGCGCGGCGAGGAGTCGTGCACCGTGACGTGCAGGCAGTCCCCGTCCCAGGTCAGGACGAGCAGCGCGGTGCTCTTGGCGTGCACGTGGGCGTTGGTGACCAGTTCCGAGACGGCCAGCAGCACCGAGTCCACCGTGTCGGGGGCGCTCTCCACCCAGCCCAGCGCGGCGAGGTGCTCGCGGGTCCAGTCCCGGGCCGCCTTCACCCCGCTGCTCAGCGGCAGGGAACGTGCCCACCCCACGGCGCGCAGGGAGGAATCGTCCATGGTCGTCGCTCCTAGTTTCTCGAGGGTCCCCGTACGTGTGCCCTCTAACGGCGGGATGAGACGACCCGGTCCTGGGAGCCGCGGCCCCGCGTCAGTCCTCGCGGTCGGACTTGTCCGCGCGGCCCCGGCCGCCGAGGGGGTGCCACAGGCGCAGCCAGACGTCGCGGGCGTGGCGCCCGGCCTCGGTGCGGCTGCGGGCCACCAGGGCGCGGGCCTCTCCGTGCGTCTCGACCATCGGCCCGGAGCCGCGCAGGGGCCGGCCCGCCGTCTCGTGCAGGAAGAACGTCGACACGAGCCCGACCGCTCCGGCCACCATCAGGTAGTACGCCGGGACCAGGGTGTCGCCGGTCTGCTCGACCAGGAAGGAGGCGAAGAGCGGGGTGGTGCCGCCGAAGACGGAGACGGAGATGTTGAAGGCGATCGACAGGGCGCCGTAGCGCAGCCGGGTCGGGAAGAGGGCCGGGAGGGTGGCCGCGGCCGTCCCGGCGAAACAGACCAGGAGCAGGCCGAGGATCGCGCAGCCGAAGGCGGGCCACAGGATGCCGCCCTCCCTGATCAGCAGGAACGCGGGCACGGCCAGGAGGATCATGGCGATACTGCCGCCCATGAACATCGGGCGCCTGCCCCAACGGTCGGAGCTGCGGCCGACGGCGGTGATGGTCAGCACCACCAGGAGCATGGTCCCGAGGACCAGGAGCTGGGACGTGGTGTCGCTCTCCCCCAGTGTCACGGTCATGAAGGTCGGCAGGTAGGACGTCACCATGTAGTTCGTGACGTTGTAGAGCAGGACGAGCCCCATGCAGATCAGCACGGCCTGCCAGTGGCGGGTGAAGATCTCCTTGAGCCGGCCCTTGCCGGACTGCCGGGCCGCCTCGACGGGGTCGCTCTCGCCGTCGCCCTCCGCCGTCCCGCGCTCGGTGGCCTCGGCGGCCGCCTCCTTCTGGAAGGCGGGCGTCTCCTCCAGCTTGAGCCGCATGTACAGACCGATCAGGCCCAGGGGCCCGGCGATGAAGAAGGGGATGCGCCACCCCCAGTCCTCCAGGCCGTCGGAGCCCAGGGTCAGGGTCAGGACGGTGACGAGGCCGGAGCCGAGCGAGTAGCCCACGAAGGTGCCGAAGTCGAGCCAGCTGCCGAGGAAGCCGCGCCGCTGGTCGGGCGCGTACTCGGCGATGTAGGTGGTGGCGCCCGCGTACTCGCCGCCGGTGGAGAAGCCCTGGACCAGCCGGCACAGCAGGAGCAGCAGCGGCGCGGCGAAGCCGATGGAGGCGTACGTCGGCAGGAAACCGACCGCGAAGGTGCTCGCCGCCATCATGATCATGGTGGCGGCCAGGACGCGCTGGCGGCCGATGCGGTCCCCGAGCGGGCCGAAGACCAGTCCGCCCAGCGGCCGGACGAGAAAGGCCGCGGCGAACGTGGCGAACGTGGAGACGACCTGGGCGCCGGGCGAACTGGAGGGAAAGAAGACTTTTCCGATGGTGCCCGCCAGATAGGCGTAGACACCGAAGTCGAACCACTCCATGGTGTTGCCGAGCGCGGCGGCCGTGACGGCGCGCCGGACCATCGGGCGGTCCGAGACCGTCACGTCCTCGGCGCTCAGCGCCTTTTTGCGCCGGCGCAGCAGGGTGCGCACCATCCGGTCGGTCGCCGGGGTGCCTTTCTCCTGCCGCTGCCGCCGCTGGGTCCGCTTGAGCGTGCCGTGCGGAAAGCCTTTCGCCATCAGGCTTTTCTCTCCCTGTGCCGGTGCCGCTCCTGGCCTTCAGCTCCTGAAAGTCGTCTGGGCGCAAAATTAAGCCGGTGGGAAAAGAGCGGCAACTTCTCGGCCGCGCCGCAGGACTTTCGTCCTGTGTACGAAGCGCGGAACGGGACAAGAGGACATAGCTTGACTCGACCAACGGAAAGGACTACGTCGTGGGCATCATCGCCTGGATTCTTATCGGGCTCATCGCGGGAGCGATCGCCAAGGCCCTCATGCCCGGAAAGGACCCGGGCGGCTGCCTCGTCACGATGCTGATCGGCATCGTGGGCGGTCTGCTCGGCGGCTGGCTCGGCAAGGTGATCTTCGGGGTCCACTCCATCAACGGGTTCTTCCACCTGTCCACATGGATCGCCGCGATCGTCGGTTCGGTGATCGTGCTGGTGATCTACCGTCTGGTGACCGGCCGCCGCACCCACTGACCCGCAGGACCGCACGCCGCGCGCCGGGCCGCTGACCATGCGGCCCGGCGCGGCCGTGTGTCCGGGCCCCCGCCCGGGCCTCCGGCCGCCCGCCTCCTCACCGCGGTCGATCTCCTCTCGCACACCCGTTGACGCATGTCCGGACGCCGTCCAAGAATGAGCGGCAGCCGTTCTGACAACGTTGTCGACAGAGAGAGGCACCGCTCGTGCCGCACCTATCCCTTCCGGTGGACCGCCGGCGGTTCCTGCAGCTCCTCGGCGCCACCGGCGCCCTGACCGCCCTCCCCGCGGCCCTCGGCGCCTCCCCGGCACGGGCCGACGGCGGCACCGGCGCTCCGCCCGACGCGGTCGCCGCGACCTACCACCGCGTGCTGCTCCAGCACACGCGCTGGTCCGAGACGCAGTGGGACGCGGCCCAGGGCCATTACACGGACAAGGACTTCGGTTTCGCCGTCGTCCTCGGCAACGCCGTGCTGCTGACCCACGGCACCTACGACAGCGACCTGGCCGGACTCGACCGGGACACGCTGAAGCAGCGCACGCTCGCCACGCTGCGCCACTTCGCCGCCTCGAACCGGCTGACCGGCGGCGCCCAGTGGGGCCGCAAGCTCTTCTTCGACACCACGTTCCAGTCCTACTTCATCCTGGCCGCGCGCCTGTTGTGGGACGACCTCGACGCCGCGACGCGGGCCGCCGTCGACACCATCACCCGCGAACAGGCCGCCTACACCACGGGCCTCGGCACCGGCGACGACCCCGACTCGGGCGACTGGACGCCGAACGGGCTGAGCGGCGGCCACGTCGGGGACACCAAGCTGGAGGAGATGGGCCTGTACGCGCAGACACTCGCGCCCGCGCTGGCCTGGGCGCCGGACGACGCGCGCCGCTCCGCCTGGGCCGCCGCGTACGGCACCTGGTCGCGCAACGAGGCGGGCCTGCCGCCGGCCGACCTCGCCAACCCCGCGCGCGTGGACGGCGTCCCGGTCGCCGACAACACGGCTCGCAACCTCTACGACACGTTCATCGTCGAGAACCACGGCTCCTTCGGGCCGCACTACCAGGAGGAGTTGTGGCGCACCTCGGGCCGTAACGCGGCGCATTTCCTCGCCGCCGGGCGGCCGCTGCCCGAGGTCCTCACCGCGCAGCCCAACGCCGGACCGCTGTGGCGCACCCTGCTGGGCGTCATGAGCGACGCCGGTGAACCGCTGATGCCGATGGTGAACGACCGCGAGCACCTGTACGGGCGGGACGTCATCCCGCTGGCCTTCCTCGCCCAGGTGACCGGGGACCGGGCGGCGGCCCGCGCCGAGGAGGAGCTGGCCGCGCGCCTGGAGGCGTATCAGAAGTACCCGCCGGAGTACCGGCTGGCGAAGTTCTCCGGCGAGCCCAAGTACGAGCCGGAGGCGCGCGCGGAGATCGCCATCAGCTATCTGCTGCATGTGTGGGCGGCGGCCGCGGGGCGGCACGTGCGGCCGCTGTCGCGGGCGGAGCTGTTCGCGCGGGCGGCGGGCGTCACCGACTTCGGCACCGGTCCCGGCCTCGTCTCGCACCAGACGCCGGACGCGTGGGCTGGCGTCGTCACCAAGCCGGGCTTCGTGAAGTTCGCCTGGCAGCCCGCGCACGACGACTGGCTGTTCCGGCTCAGCGGCGGCACCCCGATGTTCCTGCCCGCGACCAGCACGGCGGTCACCGGCCGGACGGTGCGCCTCTACGAGTCCGTGCGCGACGGCTTCGACGGCAGTGCGACGGTGCTGCGCCTGGCCACCGGCACCGCCGGGTACACAACGCTGCCCTCGGGCGCGGTCGTCTACGCGACGGACGGCACCGCCGCCGGCGAGGGCCACCTCGACGTGCACAACCTGACGATGCCGGGGGTGGCGGGGCTCGACGGCGCCCGTTCCTACCGCTTCGAGGAGGGCGCCGTCACGGTCCGGGCCAAGGACACCGCGCCCGCGACCCCGGCCGCCACCGGGCGCGTCGACGAACTGACCTTCGCGTCCACGACGGTGCGCCACGTCCGCGTGCTCGGCGTCCGCCCCGATCCGGCGTACGGCTACTCGCTGTACGCCGTCGAGGTCCGCGCCGGGGCGGACGGCGCCGACCTCGCCCGCGGCCGGGCGGCGACGGCCTCCTCCGCGGACACCGGCAAGGGCCCGGGGCTCGCGGTGGACGACGACGCGAGCAGCCGCTGGGCCGTCGCCAAGGGCGAACGGACGCGCGCCGACAGCTGGTGGGCCGTGGACCTCGGCGCGGACCGGGAGATCGCCGCCGTCACCCTGCGCTGGGAGGCCGCCGCCGGGCGCGCCTACCGCGTGCAGGGCTCGGCCGACGGCGAGCGGTGGCAGGACCTCGTGTCCTGGCCGGTCCCGGCGCTGAGCAGCCGCGGCGGCTGGCTCGACGTCGACGGCCGGGCCGGCTTCGTCGTGCGCGGCGCCCACCCGCTCGCGGTCTACGACGACACGATCGTGCTCGGCGACGGGCCCGCCGCGCCGCTCCTGGTCGAGGGCCACCCCGGCGCCTCGGCCGCCACGCTGCGCGCCCTCGCGCGCACGGCGGCGCCCACGGCGGACGACGACGCGGTGCGCGCCGCGCTCACCGACGGCCACCTGAGCCTGTTCAACCTGTCGGAGCGGTCGGTGGCCACGCGTGTCCAGGTGGAGCAGAACGGCGCGGGCCGCACCGTCTTCGAGGGCGTGCAGACCGTGACGCGGGACGGGATCAGCTACGAGGCCGGGCTCGATCCAGCCTCGGCGGCGCTGCTCGCGCCCCGGTTCACCCTGAAGCCGCTGTCCGGCGGCGCGCTGCCGGTGGGGCTGCGGGTCGAGGCGGTCGACGGCGCGACCGTGCGTCTGTCGGGCCCGTCCTGCCGGGTGCGGGTCGAGGGCCAGGGGCGCGCCGCCACCGCGGCCGTCCGCTCCGGGCGGGGCACGACGGTCGCCCTGCACGGCGCCGTGCCCTACCCGCACGACGATCTGGCGCTGGGCCGGAACGTCTTCCCGACCGCTCCCCTGCCCGCGGGCATGTCCGATCCGGCCGCGGTGGCCGACGGCGACCCGCACACGGCGTGGAGGCCCGGCCCCGACGGGCGGCTCGTCGTCGACCTCGGGACGGAGCGCGCGCTGCGGACGGTGGAGGCCGAGTGGAACCACGGCGCCGCCCCCGTGGCCGAGGTCGAGCTGAGCCGGGACGGTATCGCCTACGAGAGCGCGGGCCGGGTGACGGGGCGTGGCCGCATACGTCACCTCGGTCTCACCGGCTCCGCCCGTTACGTCGCGTTCAAGGTGGCGGGCACGGCCCGGTCCGGGACCCGGCTCGTCCGGCTGTCCGTCCGGTGACCTGAACCGGGCTCCCCCGACCGGGGCGCCGGGAGCCTCAATCGGCGTCCGGCGCCCCGGAGTTACCATGCGTCCCATGTCACACCCCTTGCCCCGCCCGGAGCCCTTCTCCCTGCGCACCGATCCCGCCGCGCTCGATGATCTGCGGGCGCGGCTGCGCGCCACGAACTGGCCGGACGCGCCCGAGGACGCGGGGTGGTCGCTGGGCACCGACGTCGGCTACCTCCGTGAACTGGTGGCCTACTGGGCGGACGGCTTCGACTGGCCGGCGCAGGAGGCGGCGCTCGCACGGCTGCCGCACTACCGTGTCCGGCTCGGCGGCCTGGGCATCCACTACGTGCACGCCCGCGCGGTAGCCCCGGCGGGGCCGGTCCTGCCGCTGGTCCTCAGCCACGGCTGGCCGGACTCGTTCTGGCGCTACTCGAAGGTCGTCCCGCTGCTCACCGATCCGGGGGCGCACGGCGGCGACCCGGCCGACGCGTTCGACGTGATCGTGCCCGACAACCCGGGCTACGGGTACTCCGACCGCCCCACCGGCGCGCCGCTCGCCTCCCCCGCCGTCGCGGGCCTGTGGGCCGAGCTCATGAGCGTCCTCGGCTACGAGCGTTTCGGCGCCGCGGGCGGCGACCTCGGCAGCCATGTCAGCCGCTACCTCGCGCTCGACCACCCCGAGCGGGTCGTGGCCGTCCACCGCACGGACGGCGGCCTGCCGGTCTTCGACGGCGACCCGGCGGACCTCACGCCGCCGGAGCGGGCCTGGTTCGAGGAGGTCGGGGTCTGGGGCCGGACCGAGGGGGCGTACGCGGCGATGCAGCGCACGAAGCCGCAGACCGCGGCCGTCGGACTGACCGATTCGCCGGCCGGGCTCGCCGCGTGGATCGTGGAGAAGCTCCGCGCGTGGAGCGACTGCGGCGGTGACATCGAGCGCAGCTTCACCAAGGACGAGATCCTCACCAACGTCACGCTCTACTGGCTGACCGGGACGATCGGCTCCGCGATGCGGATGTACCGCGCGAACGGGGCGATCGACCCCGCGCAGCTCACCCGCAGGGTCGAGGTCCCGTCCGGTTTCTCGATCTTCGCGGGGGACGTCGTCCGGCCGCCGCGTGCCTGGCTGGAGCGGACCACCAATCTGGTGCGTTTCACCGAGCCCGCCCGCGGCGGCCACTTCGCCGCGTTCGAGGAGCCCGAGCTGTACGCGCGGGAGCTGCGCGCGTTCTTCCGGCCGTACCGGGCGGCGGCCGGGTGAGGCTCAGCGGCCGGTGCGTTCCGCGTAGACGATGAGGTTGTCCACGGGGTGGCCCTGGGCGTCGAAGGTGCCGTCGCACGTGATCAGGCGCAGGGCGCGGGTGCGGGTGGCGCCGTAGACCTTCTGCGTCGGGAACGCTTTCTTGCTGACCGTCTCGGTGGCCGTGACCGTGAAGTGGGCCGTCGTGCCCGCCGCGTCGCGGACGGCGATGTCCGCCCCGGCGCGCAGCGCACGCAGGTCGTGGAAGACGGCCCGGCCGAACCGGGTGTCGTTGTGCCCGATGATCACGGCGGCTCCGCGTTCGCCCGGGACCGCGCTTCCGGTGTACCAGCCGGCGGTCCCGCCCTTCTCTGCGGGCGGGACCTCGACGGTGCCGTCCTCGTTCAGGCCGAGCGGGAGCAGGGCGCTGTCGACGCCGATGGCGGCGATTTTCACCCGCGCGGGGTCGGCGGGCCGGCCGGGCGCCGGGCCCGCGCCGGAGGAGGCGGGGTGCGGGACGCTGCTCGCGTCGCCGCTGATCCGTGCCCCGGCGCCCGATGAGCACCCGGTGAGCGAGACGAGGAGGGCAAGGAGGGACACGGCGGCCGCGCGCCGCCCGGGCTGGTGCACAACAGACTCCTGGGACGGGAAGAGGTGGCGCCGCCCGGCAGGGCGGGCGGCGCCGGGAAGCCGTCGGGGACGGCGGGTGCTCAGTGCTGCGCGGAGCGACGGCGCAGCACCACGGTGCCCGCGCCCGCGAGGAGCGCCGCCGCCGTGAGCGAACCGACGAGCGCCGTGGAGCCGGCGCCGCCGTCGGACGCCGGCCGCTCGCCCGCGGCCACGCCGCCGCGCGGCGCCTGCTTCGCCGCGGCGGCCCGCTTGCGCGCCGCGTCGGAGTCCCGGGCGGGGGCGGGGGACGCCGCCGTGCTGGGCTTCTGCGCGGCCGCGCGCTCGCTCGGCACCGGGGAGGGCGAGGTGTCGGAGGCGAGTGCGGTGCCGGCCGGGGCGAGCACGGCGGCGGTCACGGCGGCGCCGAGGGCGGCCGTGCGCAGGGACGGTCGGTGGAGCGGTCGGTGGAACACGGGTGACTCCCAAACCTAGGGACTCACGGCCGGCCGGCCGTGAGATGCCGACCGCCGGGCGGGGCCCCTCGGTCGACGGCCCCAGGCTCGCGTGGAGTTGTGAAGAACCTGTCAGACGGCTGTGGTCATCGCATCAGGGCCGCTCCGCGGGGGCCGGCCCGCCGAGCGGCAGCCGCAGCGTGAACACCGATCCCTCCCCCTCCGTGCTGGCCGCCGTCGCCGAACCCCCGTGCGCCTGGGCGAGTTTGCGCACGATCGACAGGCCGAGACCGCTGCCGCCCGTGCGCCGGTTGCGGGACTTCTCGGCGCGCCAGAACCGGTCGAAGACGTACGGCAGGTCGGCGGCGGCGATGCCGCTGCCGGTGTCGGCGACCTCCACCACGACCTCGTCGCCGGGGTCGGCCCGGGACGCGCGCAGGGTGACCGTGCCGCCGGGCCCGGTGTGGCGTATCGCGTTCGACACGAGGTTGGCGACGGCCTGCCGCAGCCGGACCGGATCGGCCGTCAGCTCCGGGACGGGCCCGGCCGGCCGGGCCACCGACAGCGTCACACCGGCCTTCTCCGCGCGGACGTGGTGGGCGGCCGCGACCTGGCCGAGCAGCTCCTGCACCCGCACCGGCCGCGGGTGCAGCCGCAGCGTGTCGGCGTCCGCGGCGGCGAGGTCCTGGAGGTCGTCGATGAGGTGCTGGAGCTGCACGGCCTCTTCGAGGAGCGAGTCGATGAAGGCCGGATCGGGTTCGGCGACACCGTCCTGCGCCGCCTCCAGCCAGCCGCGGATGGTGCTCAGCGGGGTCCGCAGCTCGTGGGCGACGTCGCTCACCATCGCCTTGCGCTGCTCCTCCAGGCGGGTGCGGTGAGCGGACATGTCGTTGAAGGCCGCCGCGAGCCGGCCGATCTCGTTGTCCGCCGTCACCGGCACCGGCTGCGTCGCCCGGCCGTCCTTGAGGCGCTGGGCCGCGCCGGTCAGGGCGTACAGCGGCCGGACGAGGCGGGTGCCGGCCAGGACGGACGCGCCCACGGTCAGGGCGAGGACGAGGGCGGCGACGCCCGCGATCTTCGCGGTGTTGCGCGGCGACAGGTCGAAGCCGGGCACGGTGGCGTCGCCCTGGTCGCCGATGAACAGGAGCACGGGCGCGGCGACGAACGAGGTGAGCTGTTCGCGGCGGGCCGTGCTCACACAGGACGCCACGGTGTGGTCGTCCTCCGGGCGCGCCGTCGAGGGGGCGGCGGGCACCGGGGACGGGACCGCCTGCTGAGCGGCCTCGGCGGCCTTCCTCTCCGCCGGCGCCGTCCCGTCCCGCCAGGTGAGGTCGAGCGCGAGGTCGACGCGGTGGTGGCGCTGACGGTTCAGGCAGGCATTGGTGAGCCGGGTCAGCGCGGTCAGGGCCTTGCTCTCGGTCGCCGTCGGCGCGTCGAGCGTCTGCGGCGCGCACTTGCGGTAGCCCGAGGCGTCGGAGCCGCTCCCGACCGTCTCCACCCGGGGGCGCCCGCTGGGGCCGACCACGATGTCTGCGCCGACCCCGACCGTGTGCAGGCACGACCGGTACCGCTCGGCGAGGCCGCGCAGCCGGTCCCGTTCCGTGGCGGGCAGCCGGAACGGGCCGACCGCGCGCGCGTCGATGCGGTCGGCCGCCGCGATCGGCGTGCCGGTGCGGTCCGGGGCCAGTGCCGTGTCCACGGAGAGCGGGTCGACGGTGGCGGATGCCTGGGCGGGCAGGGTGGCGGCCGGGGTGGGCCCGGCCTTGGAGTCGGCGAGCGGGCGGCGGGCCTGGGTGGTCAGGGTGATGTGCCGGCCGGTGGTGCGGGCGAGGTCGCGCACGGTCGCGTCGACGCCGTCCCAGCGGGGGTGCGTGGCGGCGTACCCGAGCAGCGTGTCGTAGATCCTGGTGTCGTCGGCGAGGTTCTGGCCCTGCTCCTGCCGGATGGCGCCGGACGTGGTCTGCACGGCGAGCCAGGCGGTCGCCGCAACCGAGCAGGTGGCGACCAGGACGGAGACGCCCAGGAGCCGGCCGCGCAGGCTCTTGCGCAGGGGCGGCCGGCCGGCGCGTGCCACCGTGCGGGCGCCGTCGTCGCCCCGGCTACGCCGACGCATCGCGGCCGCCCTTCGCGGGGTCGGTCAGTTTGTAGCCGACGCCGAACACGGTGAGCAGGCGTACGGGGCGGCGCGGGTGCGGCTCTATCTTCTTGCGGAGGTTCATGACGTGCACGTCGACCGTGCGGTCGCTGATGTACCGGTCGAACCCGTGCAGCTCCGCGAGGAGTTGCTGGCGGCCGAAGACCCGGCCGGGCTCCGCCGCCATCGCCGCCAGCAGCCGGAACTCGCCGGGCGTGCACTCCACCGGCGTCCCGTCGACCGACACCTCGTGCCGGTCGGGGTCGACGACCAGCGAGCCGACCCGCAACCGCGCGGACTCGGGTGCGGCCGGGCCGCTCCGGCGGGTGCGGCGCAGCAGCGTGCGCACCCGGGCCATCAGCTCGCGCGGGCTGTAGGGCTTCGTCATGTAGTCGTCGGCCCCGAGGTCGAGGCCGAGCAGCAGGTCGTCCTCGGTGCTGCGGGCCGTCAGCATCAGCACCGGGACCTCGCGCGCCTCGGCCCGCAGCACCCGGACGACGTCCAGGCCGTCGGCCCGCGGCATCATCACATCCAGGACGAGCAGGTCGGGTTCGCGCCGCCGGACCTCCTCGATGGCCCGGCGCCCGTCCGGGACGACGGTGACGGCGTAGCCCTCCCGCTCCAGGTAGCGGCGGACCAGTTCGGCCTGCTTCTCGTCGTCTTCGGCGACCATGACATATGCGCACACGCCGCCGATCGTAGGCGAGCCCGGGCGCGGCTCCGCCGGGCGCCGGGACGGTTCAGTGCCCGGCGGCCGCGGGGCGGCGGGCGAGGAACAGCTCGCGCGTCGAGCGCACCACGAGGTCGCCCCGGTGGCGCACGTCCTGTGCGCCGCCGTCCAGGAGGGTGTCGAGCGCGGCGAGATCGGCGGCGTCGACCAGGTCCGTGACGGCTTCGCGGATGCGGCGCAGCGCGAGGTAGGCGTAGCGTCCCGCGCCCGCGGGCAGCGGTGTCCGCGCGTCCAGGCGCAGTTCCTCGGCGTGGGCGTAGGCGATGCTGAAGCCGGCCGTCGTCAGCGCGCCGCGCCAGTCGGAGCCGAGGTGCGGCACGTGCTCGTGCTGGAGCGCGGTGAGCGCCTCGCGGCAGCGGGCTTCCAGTCCGGCGCGGTCCGGGACGGCGTCGTCGGGCAGGAACCGGGGCATCCCGTCCAGCTCGGCGACGGCCAGGAGGCCGCCCGGGCGCAGCGCGGCGAAGACCCCCTTCAGCGCCTCGACGGGGTCGTCCAGGTGGTGCAGGGAGGCCGAGGCCCAGACGAGGTCCGCGTCGCCGACGCCGGGCAGGCCCTGGCCCGCGTCGGCCTGGAGCGGCACGACCCGTGCGCCGAGGTTCCGGGCGGCGGCGGTGCGGGTCAGCCGCTCCAGCATGGCGGCGGAGCTGTCGACGGCGGTGACCGTGGCCCCGGGGAACCGGTCGAGCAGGGCGAAGGTGCCGGTTCCGCTGCCGGCGCCGATATCCACGATGTGCCGGACGCCGCCCGCCGACAGGTCCGCGATCTTGCGCGTCGTGGCGGCGAGGTGACCGGCGAACAGCTCGGCGTCGAGGTCGAGGATCTGGGCGAGCTCGTCGTCCTGCGGCGTCGCGTCGTGGGCGTGGGTGTGGGTGTGGGCGGAGGTTCCGTGGTGGTGACCTGCGGGTCCGGGGTGCGTCATGGGTTCGACGGTACGGGCGTTCCCCTTGGCGCATAAGGTCTTGCGCATAACGCAAGAAGGTTCCGGTTCCGGCGGCGCCGTACGCAAAAACCGCAGGTGGGCGCCGCACCTGTCAGCCCCTGCCGGTACTGCCGCTCTCCCGCAGCCCGAACGGCACGTAAACGGCGAGCGCGGTGACGAAGGCGACGTAGTAGCCGAGGTCCGCGCCGTGCAGCGCCTGTGCCACGGGGCCGACGTAGAGGCTCGTGTCCATGAACGGCACCGTGGCGGCGAACGCGGCCAGGAACGCCACCAGCGCGGGCAGGACCGGCTGCCGCCGGGCCTCCTCCGCCGCGAGGTCCACGGCGGCGCCCCCGCGCGCGCGGGCGCGGGCCCGCCAGTCGACGAGGACGACCGCGACGAAGCCGGGGATCCAGTACCCCACGAACAGGAGCACGTTCTGGAAGCGGGCGGCGGTGTCCGCGGCGTGCATCCACAGCACCAGCGGGAAGCCGAGGAGAGCGGCGAGCGCGGCGGCGAGGGGGCGCGGCAGGCGGACGCCGATCACCTGGAGGGCGAGGGAGCCGCTGTAGTCGTTCATCGCGTTGCTGCACAGCGCGGCCAGCGCCACGGCCAGGAGCCCGACCGAGCCGACCACTCCCCCGCCCAGCAGCGTGTCGACGCCCTGCGCGGTCTGGTCGGTGAAGACGGACGCGCCCCACAGTCCGAGGGCCTGCACCGCGGTGAACGACACGACGACACCGGCGAGCGTGCACCAGAACATGCGGGAGGCGGAGGTGGCCCGGGGCAGGTAGCGGCTGAAGTCGCTGGCGTAGGGGGCCCAGGAGAGCGTGAGGCTCAGCGCGATGGTGGTGGTCAGGGCGAACGCACCGAGCCGGTCGGCCCCGTGGGCGCTCCCGTGGCCGGCGGGGGTGACGCCCGCATGGGCCAGGCGCAGGGCCAGGGCGCAGAAGGCGACCGCGAGGACGGCCGTCATCCACTTCTGGAGGCGGTGGATCGCCTCATAACCCAGCGCGCCGAACGCCCCCTGGGCGGCCATCATCACGAGGGCCCCCAGCCAGAACGGCCAGCCGCACAGCCGGGCGAGCGCGTCCCCGCCGAACAGTCCGATGAGCGCGTCCCAGGCGATGGAGGACAGCCACTGGAGCGTGCCCGGCACGACGACCGCCCGGCCGAACGCCAGCCGGGCCAGCGGCAGTTGACCCGCGCCGGTGCGGCTGCCCCAGGTGCCGAGATAGGCGGTGGGCACGGCTCCGAGCACGGTGCCCAGGACGACGGCCGCCAGCGCGGTGGCGAAGTCCAGGCCCAGGGCGATGCCGACGGTGCCGGTGAAGACGCCGCTCATGGTCAGGTTCGGGGCGAACCACACGGTGAACAGCCGTCCGGCGCCACCGTACCGGTGGCTCCCGGGGACCGGGGCGATGCCGCGCGATTCCGGGCGCCAGTCCCCCGGCGCGGCGGGCATCCGCCCGTCGAAGGCGGTCGCGCCCGGCCGCGGGGCGGCATGCGGTTCCGTGGAAGCGTGCGGCATCGACATCGCTGACATCCCTCCGCCAGTGCTAACTGGTTCAGGTTCTACGGGTGTGATCTCAGCCCCGTCGCGGTCGCGGGGCACCCCGTGTCGGGCAGTACCGCTGCGAAGACTAACCGCTGCCCGGGTGGGCACCGTAGCCGCCCCCGACCGCTGCGATAAGGCTTGCTTATACCCTGCCCGGCACGCGTAGAGTCCGCTTATGCGTATGAGGACCATCGGGCTGATCGGCGGCATGAGCTGGGAGTCGACGGCGGAGTACTACCGGCTGCTGAACGAGCTGACGCGCGAGCGGCTCGGCGGGCTGCACTCCGCTCCGTGCGTGCTGTACTCCGTGGACTTCGCGGAGATCGAGCGATTGCAGGTCGTGGGGGACTGGGAGGCCGCGGGCCGGATCCTCGCCGAGGCCGCCCGGCGCCTCGAAGCGGCCGGTGCGGAGCTGTTGCTCCTGTGCACGAACACGATGCACAAGGTCGCCGACCAGGTGCAGGCCGCCACGGCCGTCCCCCTGCTCCACCTGGCCGACGCGACTGCGGGCGCCGTGCGAGCGGCGGGGCTGGAGCGGGTGGGTCTGCTCGGCACCGCGTTCACCATGGAGCAGGACTTCTACCGGGGCCGGCTCGCACAGGCGGGCCTCGACGTGCTCGTCCCCGACGAGGCCGGGCGGGCCCTCGTCCACCGGGTGATCTACGAGGAGTTGTGCCTCGGCGTGGTCCGTGACGCGTCGCGCACCGCGTACCAGGAGGTCATCGCCGGGCTGGTCGCGTCCGGTGCCCAAGGGATCGTCCTGGGCTGCACCGAGATCGAGTTGCTGATCGGGGCGCAGGACAGCCCCGTCCCCGTCTTCCCCACGGCGCGGCTGCACGCGCAGGCGGCGGTGCGCGAAGCGCTGGGCGACGGTACTCCTTGAACCGCCGTCTCCACGTTTGGACCTCCCGGTTGAGGGGAGTCCGTGCGACGGCGGTCCCGATCCGAGTCCCTCCCGGGAGGGTTCGGCAGTGAGCCCGCCGCCCCGCTCTCCGCACTTATGGGCGGAGAGCGGGGCGCCTGCGCCCGCTCTACGGGTGAGCAAGGCGCCGTTCGGGGCAGTTGGTCGGGATGAAGGCTGCGATGAAGTCATCCTCCCGGCGCTTGGCCGCCGGAGCCGTCGGGTTCGCCGTGCTTCCTCTTCTGGCCGGGTGCGCAGGAGGCGGCGAGCGGCCCCGGTCCCCGGCCGAGGGCGTCGCGCCGGCCGTCTCGGGTCTGCGGCTGACGGTCACCACGGACAACGGTGTGCGCCTGCGGCCGACGGACGGTGACCGGGTGGGCGTCGATCCGGCCGTGGCCCACCACTGGTCCCGCCAGGGCCGCACCCAGGTGCTCGATCTGTCGTGCCGCGGGCACGGCCGGCCGTGCCCGCGCATGCCGGAGATCGACGTGCCCGCCGACACCGCGGTGACCGTCACCGCCCGCAACGCCGGCATCGACGCCGCCGGAGTCACCGGCGCCCTGGACCTCACCACCGTCAACGGCGATGTGACGGTGGCCGGTTCGGGCACGAAGGACGCGGCGCTGCGGCTCACGACGCGCAACGGCTCCGTGCGGGCCACCACGCTCCGCGCCGGCGGCCTGTACGCCCGGACGGTCAACGGCGACGTCACGCTCGACTGCGCCACCGCCCCGCGTCAGGTCTCGGGCCGGACCGTCAACGGCTCCGTGGACGTCACCGTCCCGCACGGCTCCCCCGCCTACCGGGTGCGGGCCACGACCGACAACGGCCGCCCCGCCCCCGCGGTACCCACCGAGGGCGCCCGGCCCGACCGCACCATGACCCTCACCACGGTCAACGGCGACGTCCGGGCCGCCCGCGACTGACCCCGCCCCGGCCCGCCCTACGAGTCCTGCGGCCGCAGGCTCAGCACCAGGTCCCGGGGCAGCCCGTGCGTGTCGTGCAGGTAGTGCAGCTCCTCCTCGCCGAGCGGGCCCCGGAAGCGGGGACGGGCGAGCACCTGCCGGCCGCGTTCGAGGAGACGGCGGAAGCGGCGCTCCTCGTCGAGCAGGACCCGGCGCACGTCGTCGGGGTCCGTCGGCTGCCCGAAGTGGTCGCGCGTGTGCCCGTACAAATCGCCCGGCAGGTCCCCCAGTCGCCGCGTGGGATCGTCGCGCCACAGCACGGTGAGGACACGGCGCACCAGCCGGCGCAGCACGTACCCGCGGCCGGTGTTGCCGGGGCGCACCCCGTCCCCGACGACCACCATGGCCGAGCGCAGATGGTCGCAGACGAGGCGGGAGGACGGCTCGTCGAGGTGCCAGAGGCCGGGGACGCGCTCCCGCCAGGGGGTGAAGACATCGCATTCGAACACCGAGGTTCTGCCCTGGAGCAGTCCGGCCAGCCGTTCCACGCCGAGCCCGGTGTCCACGTTGCGCTGCGGCAGCGGGACGAGTGAGCCGTCGGGCAGCCTGCGGTGACGCATCATCACGTGGTTCCACACCTCGACCCAGCGTTCGTCGCCGGTGGGCGTCGATCGCGGGGGTGTGTCCCCGGTCCACAGGAAGATCTCCGAGTCGGGTCCGCAGGGGCCGGCCGGCCCGTTGGACCACCAGTTGTCCTCGACGGTCTGTTCCACCGGAACCCCGCGCTCCTGCCACACCCGCAGGGAGTCCCGGTCCGGGCCCACCTGCTCGTCGCCGCCGAAGACCGTGGCGTGGAGCAGCCCGGGGTCGATGCCGAGCCCTTCGGTCAGCAGGTCGTAGCCCCATTCGAGGCTTTGCGGGCCCTCGTAGTCGCCGAGCGACCAGGTGCCGAGCATCTCGAAGACCGTCAGATGGGTGGGGTCGCCGACCTCGTCGACGTCCGTGGTGCGCAGACAGCGCTGCACGTTGACCAGACGCCGCCCCAGCTCGTGCGGGCGCCCCTCCAGGTACGGGGTGAGCGGGTGCATGCCGGAGGTGGTGAAGAGGACGGGGTCGCCGGGTGGCGGCAGCAGCGTCGAGCCGGTGACGCGGCGGTGACCGCGCTCCTCGTAGTACTCGATGAACGTGCGCAGGACGGTATCGGTCTGCATGGGGTGCTCCTTCGCGGTTGAGCGGGGAGGCACCGGACACGGGTCCGCACGAGCGTCGGGAACCGGGGGGAAGCCTTGCGGAACTGCCACGGAACCATCGGCGGGCCGTCTCCGGTCGCCGAGGGAAGTGAAGGTCAGGCGGCGGCAACCGGCGAGCTGGTCGCTCGCGCGGTCGCGGTGCGGGTGCGCATGGCCGTGACGTTCATGCGCACCACCGTAACGCGGGCCGCGCGGGTGCACACCTGGTTTTCGGCCCGCGCCCGCACGCCGGGCACCGCGGCCCGTTCCCCGGCGCGCCGCACGACATGCAGGGGACGACATGCATGACAGGGGTCGGATCGGGTAGAACGGTCGGTGCTCGCCTGGACTGTTCCAGGGAGAACCACAAGCAACACCGACCCTGGAGGTAGCGATGTCCTCGAAGCGACGCCGTAAAAAGAAGGCCCGCCGCAAGAACGGCGCCAACCACGGCAGCCGTCCCCAGTCCTGAGGGGCGGCTCGACGAGAGGCGGGACGGCACCCAGGTGCCGTCCCGCCTCTTTCTGTCCGCCCACTCGGCACCCCCCTTTGCCGGTTCTTTTCTTTTCGTCGCACAACCCTTTCCGGTAGGCATACGGCATCAGCGCGGGCGCAATTTCTCTGCTTTTCCTGGAACTGATGCGGCGCGCACGCCATCTTTCCCTGTGACCGAACCGCCCGGACTCTTCTTTCCGGGCCACCGAGTACGTTCTTCGACGGGGAAGGCACCACCATGCGCAAGAATGTTCGTCACCGTTTCATCGCCGCCGGAGGCGTCGCCGCGCTCCTGGCCCTGGGCGCCGTCTCCCCGGCGCTCGCCGGCACCGGCGGGAGCAGGACACACACCGTCGCGGCGGCGAGCGCGGCCGCGAAGGGCGACCCGCGCAGCACCACCGACCGCGTCGCCAACTTCTACGGCGCGTACATCGACGCCATGTGGGACAACGAGGACGCGGGTGCCGCCGCCGACGCCAAGGCGCTGCGCGGTTTCTACCTCTCCGCCGCCGCGCGGAAAAAGGTCGCGGATTACGAGGCCCGGGAACACGCGAACGGAATTCTCTTCGCACAGAATGTTCCGGTGAAGTGGTCGGTGGCGTACGACGGTTCGGGCGGCGGGCATTCCATGACGCTGGTGACGCTCACGTGGAACGACGGAGCGGGCGCCGACACCAGCACGATCAAGGTCGAGTCCGATCTGGCCACCCGGAAGATCATCGACCTGGCCCCGGTCGGCTGAGCCGCGCGGGGGCTCTCAGCCGTCCGAGGGCTCTCAGCCGTCCGGGACGACGAAGTCGCACCAGACGGCCTTGCCCTCGCCGCGCGGCTCGACGCCCCAGTTCGAGGCGAGCGCCTCCACCATGAGCAGCCCCCGCCCCGAGGTGGCGGTCTCCCCCGGCGACCTGCGGCGCGGGCGCGTACTGGAGCGGTCCTTCACCCACAGGCGGACCCGGCACGGCGGGCCGGAGAGCACTTCGAGGGTGAGGATGGCGCCGCCCTCGGTGTGCAGGAGGGCGTTGACGAGCAGTTCGCCCGCCGCCACCTCGACGTCGTCGGCGACCGCACCGAGCCCCCACGACGCGAGGTGTTCGCGCAGCGCCGCCCGGGTGTCGGCGAGCCCCTCGGGGTCGGCCTGGTGGACGTAGCGGTGGACGCGCGGCTCCTGGGGGGTGCCGGGGTCGGGGAAGCGGCGCAGCACCAACAGGGCCACGTCGTCGGTGCTGCCCCACCGCTCCCACAGGGCGCGCGAGAGGTGGTCCGCCAGCTCCTCGGCCGGTTCGGGCCCCGCGCGCAGCACCTCGGCGAGGTTCTGGATGCCGGTGTCGAGGTCGAGCGCCGAGTCCTCCACGAGCCCGTCCGTGCACAGCACGAGCGTCTCGCCGGGCACGAGGTCGAGCCGCACCTCGGGGTAGTCCTCCATGCCGAACTCGGTGGCGAGGCCCAGCGGCAGCCCGCCCCGCACCCGCGGTACCCCCACCCGGCCGTCGACGTGCCGCACCAGGGGCGGCAGGTGCCCGGCGCGGACGGCGCGCACGATGCCGGTGGCCGGGTCGAACTGGCCGTAGGTGCAGGTCGCGAACCGGTCGGTGTCCAGCTCGGCGAGGAACCGCGAGGTGCGGGAGAGCACCGTCGCGGGCGAGTGTCCCTCGCCGGCGAAGGCGCGCAGGGCGATGCGCAGCTGTCCCATGATGGCCGCGGCGTGGGTGTCGTGTCCCTGGACGTCGCCGACGACGACGCCGATGCGGCCGCGGGGCAGGGCGATGACGTCGTAGAAGTCCCCGCCGACATCGCGTCCGCCCCAGGCCGCGTGGTAGCGGACGGCGACCTCGGCGTCGGTGACCTCGGGCAGATCGCGCGGGAGCATCGTGGACTGCAGGCTCTTGGCCAGGTCCCGCTCCTCGTCGAAGAGCATGGCGCGCTGCAGTGACTGGGCGACGATGCCGGACAGGCCGATGCACAGGTTGCGGTCCGCGTCGGTGAACTGTTTGCGGCCGCGGTAGAACAGGGCGAGGCCGCCGATGGCGCGGTCCTGCGCCACCAGGGGCAGGAAGGCCGCCGAGTCCAGCTTCATCTCCTCGATGTAGGGGCCGAGGCGGGTGAAGGTCCGGGCGAGGGCGGGCAGCGAACTCATGAAGCGGGGCTGCCGGCTCAGGACCGCCTGGGCCAGCGGCACCGAGGCGTCGACCTTGTGCAGCTTGAGTTCGTCGAGCGCCTGCATCGTCTGGCCGACGAGGGCGATCAGCTTCAGGTGGTCCCCTTCGACGAGGCCCAGGACGAGGCCGTCGGCGGCGAACCGGTCGAGTCCGCTCGCGCCCGACAGGACAGCCACCACGTCGTCGACGGTGACCGCGCGGGACAGGGCGTCCGTGGTGCCCTGCACCATCAGGGCGATGCCCTGGCGGCGCTCCTCGCGGGGGTCGACGGCCGCGAGCTCCTCGCTGTCGTCCGAGGCGGGCCGCAGCAGCCCCACGGCGCGCACGGGCCCGCCGTCCTCGTCCCGCAGGACGTGGCCGCGGGCGTGGCAAAGGTGGAGCGCGCCGTCTCGGCGACGGACCCGGAAGTAGACCCCGTAGCGGTCGGCGCCGGAGGTGATGGCCTCCGTGACCGCGAAGGTGATCCGGACGATCTCCTCGGACGACACGCTCGGCTGCAACGCCGACACCGTGCCGCCGAAGGCGGCGGGGTCGAGGTCGAGCAGCGCGAGGGCAGCGGCGTCGAGGCTGACCTCGCCGCTCTCCAGGTCCCAGTCGAAACTGCCGGTACCGGTCAGGGACATGCGCTGTTCCAGACCGATGGGGGACTTCCGTGACTTCCTGGCTGACGTCATCGCTCTCTCCGGTCTGCCGCTCGGCCACCATAAGCGCCCCGGGCGCCGGGCGCGCGGCCACAGCGGTGCGCACCCGCCCCACCCGCCCCGGGAAAGTGGGAAACGCCCTTCCGGTGAGGTGTCGGGCACTTCGGGTAAGCGGGGCGTTCCGCGGCCCCGACGGTCGCGGCACGAGCGGAGGGCCGTCCGGGCCCTTCGGGAGGGAGCGGGATCCATGCGAGTCCGTAGCGTGATGACGGCGGCGGTCACCGGAGCGGCCTTACTGGCGGTGGCGGGGTGCGGGAGCGGTGACGGCGGCGACGACAAGCCCTTCGCGGGCAAGAGCGCCGACCGGATCGCCGCCGACGCGGTCAAGGCCACCGAGCAGGCCGACTCGATGCACATGAAGGGCACGGTCCGGCCGTCCGGGTCCGCCGGTTCGCCGGGGGCCGCGGTCACCGTCGACCTCTCGGTGGACCAGCGCAAGAACTGCGCCGGGACCATCCGTACGGGCGGCGCCGACGCGGACGTGCGGCACACGGACGCCACGATGTACCTGCGGGGCGACGAGGAGTACTGGCGGAACGCCCTCAAGAAGCAGCCCGGCGGCGACAAGATCGTGCCCGAGGTGGCCGACAAATGGGTGAAGACGCCGGCCGACGACGCGATGGTTCAGGGGCTCTGCGACAAGCAGGGGCTCGTGGCGTCCATGGACGAGAACAAGTCGGAGCGCACCGGCATGAAGAAGGGCTCGACGACCACGGTCGACGGCGCCGAGGCGATCCGGCTGACGAAGAAGACCGCGAGCGGCGAGACGCTCACTCTGTACGTGGCCACGAAGGGCAAGCCGTACATCCTGCGGACGACGTCGAGCGGTGGCAAGGATCCCAACACGACCACCTTCAGCGACTACGGCAAGCCGGTGCGCCCGCAGGCGCCGGCCGACGGCGAGACCGTCGACCTCAAGGAGCTGGCCGCGGCCGCGCAGAAGGCGTGACGCCGCCGCGCGTGCTCTCGCCCCGAAGGGGTAGCGGAGCCCCGTGCCGCGCGGGCCACAGCCGCCCGTGACCGCCCGTTTCTCAGGAAAGAGGTGCGCATGTCCGCGTCCCTGCTCGAGTCCGTCGACCTCCAGGCCCCCGTCTCCGTCGCCTGGGAGCTGTGGAGCGATGTGTCCCGGTGGCCCGCGTTCCTCAGCCACGTACGCCTGGTCGAGCCGCTGGACGGGCGGCGTTTCGCCTGGCAGCTGGAGCTGCCGGGGGCGGACAAGAACTTCGTCGCCGAACTCACCGAGGTGGTGCCGCAGGACCGGATCGCCTGGCGCACCGTCGAGGGCGTGGACCACGCCGGGGTGGTGACCTTTCACCGGCTCAGCGACACCACCAGCCGGGTGACGCTCCAGATCGAGTACGACCCGCAGGGTTTCGTGGAGCGTCTGGGCGCCCTGACCAATCTCGACTCCACGCTCGCCAACTACGATCTCGGCGAGTTCCAGAAGCTCGCCGAGACGGTGGCCGCTCAGCGGCCGGCACAGGGCTGATACGACCCCGCGGCGCCCGTCCCCCCGGAGGGGACGGGCGCCGCGGGGTGTCAGCGTTCTTCTGCGCCGGACGGGAGGCGTCAGGCGGGGTTGTCGATCCCGGTCACGGCCGGTGGGCCCAGCGGGGCGTCGTCCGGGCCGAACCCCGCGCCGCGCAGCGCCTCCGCGGCGGTCCGCTCGGCCTTGTGCTGCGCCTCCTCCCCCGCCCCGGCCTCCACGTCCAGCCGCATGCTGAAGGTGTTGTCGTCGTTGACGGTGAGCACGTCGAGGTCCTCCTCACGGCCCAGCTCCGTCTGGTGGGGGTCCGCGGGCCGCAGGCGGCGGGCGATGTCGGCCCGGGCCTTGTCGTCCGCGTCGCGCAGGAACGTCCCCGGAATGGTGATGACAAAGGTGGTCACGGAAGAGTCCTTCCTTGTTTCGGTCTCCGGCTCAGAGGTGGTCGGAGACGGCCTGGCGGGCGGTCGACGGGAGGGCGCGCACGGCCCCGGTCGCCTCGCGCAGGGTGTGCGCGGCGTCCCGCTGCGCCCGCCGGGCGGTCTTGCGGCCGCTCGTCGCCGCGCCCCGGGTGCGGTAGGCCAGTGACGGCTTCCCGTGGGTGTCGGCGGCGGCGATGAGCAGGCCGCCGAAGAGGGAGAGGTTCTTCATGAACTGCGTGCGCTGCTGGGCGCGCCGCTCGGGGTCCTCCTCCTTCCACCAGGCGTGGCCGGCGAGCGTCGTCGGCACGAGGGAGCCCGCGAGCGCGAGGGAGGCCACGCGGGGCCACCTCCCGGCCGCCAGCAGCACCCCGGCGCCGACCTGCACCGCCGCGTTGATCCTGACCAGTTGTTCCGGGTCCTCGGGGAGCCGCGGGATGCGGGCCGCGAGGGGCGCCGCCACCGGTTCGGCGGCGGGCGCGACGCGCTTGGGGTCGCGGAGCGTGGAGAGCCCGCCGGTGACGAAGACCGAAGCGAGCAGGGGACGTGCGGCTTTCCTCAGTACGGTCATGCCCGGTCGCGTTCCCCGACTTCACGCCCTCAGTCCGCGCAGTTGCGGCGGCCGCCGCGGCCAGGGGCGCAGCGTGCGGCACGCGCCACTAGCCCGCGTTTGCATTTAACCCGCGTGCGCAACTACCGTGGTCACTCGTCAGCCCCGTCGCCGCACGCGTCGCGCGGCACGTTCGCACCACACCAGGGACGTTCCTCATGCCCACCATCCCCACCGTCACCCTCAACAACGGCGTCACCATGCCGCAGCTCGGTTTCGGCGTCTTCCAGGTCCCCGACGAGGAGACCACCGCCGCCGTGCGCACCGCCCTCGAAGCCGGGTACCGCAGCATCGACACCGCCGCGGTCTACGGCAACGAGAGCGGCGTCGGCCGGGCCCTCGCCGACTCCGGCATCGCCCGCGACGAGCTGTTCGTCACCACCAAGCTGTGGAACGCCGACCAGGGGTACGACGCGGCGCTCGCCGCCTTCGACAGCTCCCTGGAGAAGCTGGGCCTCGACCACGTCGACCTGTACCTGATCCACTGGCCGACTCCGGCCCGCGACCTCTACCCGGACACCTGGCGCGCCCTGGAGAAGCTCCTCGCCGACGGGCGCACCCGCGCCATCGGCGTCTCCAACTTCCAGCCGGCCCACCTGGAGCGGCTGCTCGCCGGCGCCTCCGTCGTCCCGGCCGTCAACCAGATCGAGCTCCACCCGGGCCTGCAGCAGCGGGAGCTGCGCGAGTTCCACGCCCGGCACGGCATCGTCACCGAGGCGTGGAGCCCGCTCGCGCAGGGCGCCGTGCTGACGGACGAGGCCGTCACCACGATCGCCGCCCGGCACGGTAAGAGCCCGGCCCAGGTGGTCCTGCGCTGGCACCTGCAGCTGGGCAACGTGGTGATCCCCAAGTCGGTGACCGAGTCCCGCATCCGCGAGAACCTCGCCGTCCTCGACTTCGAGCTGAGCCCGCAGGAGCTGGAGGCGCTCGCCGCGGCCGACCGCGGTCTGCGCACCGGCCCGGACCCCGACACCCTCAACTGACCACCCCGGACTCCCCCGCCCCCACCCTTCCCCCACGCAGTACGGATCGAGGCATCACCATGAGCATCCGCTCCCTGCTGCCGGGCCGCATCGGCTTCGGCACCGCACCCCTCGGCAACATGTTCCGCGCCATCCCCGACGAGGAGGCGGCGGCCACCGTCCAGGCCGCCTGGGACCAGGGCATCCGTTACTTCGACACCGCGCCGCTGTACGGGGCGGGCCTCGCGGAGCTGCGGCTCGGCGACGTCCTCTCCCGGCAGCCGCGCGAGGAGTACGTGCTCTCCACCAAGGTCGGCCGGGTCATCCTCGACGAGGTCGAGGACCCCGCGGGCCGCGCGCTCGGCGAGAAGGGCGCCCTGTTCGAGCACGGCCGCCGCAACAAGATCGTCAACGACTACAGCGCCGACGCGACGCTGCGCTCGGTCGAGGACAGCCTCACGCGCCTGAAGACCGACCGCCTCGACATCGTCTGGGTGCACGACATCGCCCAGGACTTCTACGGTGACGCGTGGGTCGCGCAGTACGAGAGCGCCCGCACCGGCGCCTTCCGCGCCCTGACCCGGCTGCGGGACGAGGGCGTCATCAAGGCCTGGGGCATCGGCGTCAACAAGGTCGAACCGCTGGAGATGACGCTGGAGCTGGAGGAGCCGCGCCCCGACGCGTTCCTGCTCGCGGGCCGCTACACCCTGCTCGACCACGAGCGCGCCTTGCAGCGGCTGCTGCCGGCCGCCGCCGAGCAGGACGTGGACATCGTCGTCGGCGGCCCCTACAGCTCCGGCATCCTCGCGGGCGGCAGCCACTTCGAGTACGGCGACGCCCCCGCCCACATCGTCGAGAAGGTCGGCCTGATCAAGGCGCTCGCCCAGGAGCACGGCATCGGCATCAAGTCCGCTGCCCTGCAGTTCGTGCTCGCCCACCCGGCCGTCGCCGCGGTCATCCCCGGCGCGACGCGGCCCGACCGGATCGCCGAGGACCTCGGCGCGCTCGCCCAGGAGGTCCCGTACGCCTTCTGGAAGGCCCTGCGCGAGCGGGGCGTCCTCGCGCACCGGGCGCCGGTGCCCGTGCAGGACGCGGCGTGAGCGCTCGTACCTCCGTCGGCGCACCGCGCCGCGCCGGCCGCCTCAGCCGAGGATGAGCGGGATCCTCGGCCCGGCCGCGGCCAGAGCCGCCGCCTGCGCCTGGGTCGGCGCCAGGCGGCCCGTGCCGATGAGCAGGGCGTCGAGGTCCGGGCAGGCGGCCGGGAACGGGGCACCGGCGATCTCCTCCAGGGCGGCGCGCGCCACCGCGAGGATCTCCGGGTCGGGCCCGGGCGCCGCCGGCAGGTGGGCGACGAGGTCGAGGTGGTGCAGGGACCATTCGAGGACGTACGCCGACAGGTAGTCGGCGACGGTCAGCGCCTTGCCCTGGGTGGCGACCCGGGCGGCCGGGTCGGCGAGCCCGGCGGCGCGGCCCGCGGCGGACCCGACGTCGTCGAGGTGGAACGTGAGCAGGCGCGGCTCGCCGTAGGCCGCGGCCAGCCGGGGGATCAGCGCGTCCAGGGGGTCATCGCCGGCCGGAGGCGTGTCGCCGACGTCCCAGTAGCCCGCGGCGTCCACCGTGGGCTCGGCCCCGGCGGGCGTGACCAGGGTGATCAGGACGTCCTGGGCGTCGATGACCAGGTGGCAGACGAGGTCGCGCACGAGCCACCCGGCGCAGCCGGAGGGCCTCGCGAAGTCGTCCTCGGCCAGGCCGGCGACCGCGGCGCGCAGGTCCGCCCAGGAGCGGGAGAAGGAGTCCACCCGGGCACGGTAGGGCTCCGCGTCGATCCCGCGCCAGTCGTTCCGGAGCGCTTAAGCGATCCTATGGCAGCCCATAACCCGGCCTTATGAGCCCATAGACCGGACCCGCCTGCCAACTAAGGCTAGCCTTACTTTAAGATTCTCTCGAGTACTCCGCTTTTTCCTTCGAAGGGAACCTGAACATGCCTCGCCCTCTGCGGGTCGCCATTGTCGGAGCGGGCCCCGCCGGCATCTACGCCGCCGACGCTCTGCTGAAGTCCGCAGCGGCCGTCGAACCCGGCGTGTCCATCGACCTGTTCGAGCGCATGCCCGCTCCCTTCGGCCTCATCCGGTACGGCGTCGCCCCCGACCACCCGCGGATCAAGGGCATCGTCACCGCCCTGCACCAGGTGCTCGACAAGCCGCAGATCCGCCTCTTCGGCAACGTCGACTACCCGCGCGACATCGACCTCGACACGCTGCACAGCTTCTACGACGCGGTCGTCTTCTCGACCGGCGCCACCGCCGACCGGCACCTCGACATCCCGGGCCTCGGACTCGACGGTTCGTACGGCGCCGCGGACTTCGTCTCCTGGTACGACGGGCACCCCGACGTCCCGCGGAGCTGGCCGCTGGACGCGGAGAAGGTCGCCGTCCTCGGCGTCGGCAACGTCGCGCTCGACGTCGCGCGCATCCTCGCCAAGACCGCCGAGGAGCTGCTGCCGACCGAGATCCCGCCGAACGTGCACGAGGGCCTGCAGGCCAACAAGGCCCGCGAGATCCACGTGTTCGGCCGCCGCGGGCCCGCGCAGGCGAAGTTCAGCCCGATGGAGCTGCGGGAGCTGGACCACTCCCCCACCATCGAAGTCGTCGTCAACCCCGAGGACATCGACTACGACGAGGGCTCGATCGCGACGCGCCGCGCCAACAAGCAGGCCGACATGGTCGCCAAGACCCTGGAGAACTGGGCGATCCGCGACGTCGGCGAGCGCCCGCACAAGCTGTTCCTGCACTTCTTCGAGTCGCCCACCGAGATCCTCGGCGAGGACGGCAAGGTCACCGCGCTGCGCACGGAGCGCACCGAGCTGGACGGCACCGGCAACGTCAAGGGCACCGGCGCCTTCACTGACTGGGACGTCAGCGCCGTCTACCGCGCCGTCGGGTACCTCTCCGACGAGCTGCCCAAGCTCCCCTGGGACGTCGCCTCCGGCACGGTCCCCGACGAGGGCGGCCGCGTGATCCAGGAGAACGGCGAGCACCTGCGGTCCACGTACGTCACCGGGTGGATCCGGCGCGGTCCGATCGGGCTCATCGGCCACACCAAGGGCGACGCCAACGAGACCGTCGCCAGTCTGCTGGACGACCACGACAACGGGCGGCTGCGCACCCCCGCGTCCCCCGACCCCGAGGCCGTCGACGCATTCCTGGGCGAGCGCGGCGTCCGCTACACCACGTGGGAGGGCTGGTACCGGCTCGACGCCGCCGAGAAGGCGCTCGGGGAGCCGCAGGCGCGCGAGCGCGTCAAGATCGTCGAGCGCGACGAGATGCTCGACGCGAGCGGTGCCTGACCGGAGCCGCGCCCGACCCCTGAGCAGCGCGAAGCCCCCCGCCATGGTGCATGGCGGGGGGCTTGGTCGTTCTCAGGCCGGTTCGTCGGCGGGCGTCACCCGCCGGTAGGCGGCGCGCGCGTGCAGGACCCGGCCCGCGACCGTGCCGAGGACCGCGGCGGCCAGCAGACACGCCATCCACCCGGCGTCCCGGTGCCCGGCCCAGGAGAGTTCACCGGTCGGCTCGGTGCCGACCACGTTCAGGCAGGTCCAGCAGAGCAGCGCGGTGCCGGGTGCGGCGACGAAGCGGCCCCGCATCCCGAGCAGCGCCGCCAGCAGCGAGAGCACGAGGAGCGCGAGCCCCGTACGGTCGAGGAAACCGAGCAGGTGGAGCAGGCCCACGAGCACGAACGCGCCCAGGTACGCGGCGGTCCAGATGAGCGGTGTCGCCCACGGTTCCGGGACCTGCCGCACACCGTGGTTGATCCGTCGCCACTCCACCGCTCCGGCCATCGCCGACTCCCTCCCGCGCACCGCACACGACCGGGGCGCGGCGGCCGACCCCCTCGAACGGCGCCCCGCAGAACGCTACCGTCCCGCGGGGCCGCGGCGTCAGCCGGTGGCCGACTCCGCCCGCTTCGGCAGCTTCCACCCCGGCCGCGGGAAGTGGCAGGTGTAGCCGTCCGGGTAGCGCTCCAGGTAGTCCTGGTGCTCCGGTTCGGCCTCCCAGAAGTCGCCGAGCGGCGCCACCTCGGTGACCACCTTGCCCGGCCACAGCCCGCTCGCGTCGACGTCGGCGATGGTCTCCTCGGCCACCGCGCGCTGCGTCTCGTCGGCGTAGAAGATGGCCGAACGGTAGCTGCGGCCGATGTCGTTGCCCTGACGGTCCCGGGTCGTCGGGTCGTGGATCTGGAAGAAGAACTCCAGCTGCTCCCGGTAGCTGGTGACCGCCGGGTCGAAGACGATCTCGATCGCCTCGGCGTGGTCCCCGTGGTTGCGGTAGGTGGCGTTCGGGGTGTCGCCGCCGCTGTAGCCCACGCGCGTGGAGACGACGCCCGGCTGCTTGCGGATCAGGTCCTCCATGCCCCAGAAGCAGCCTCCGGCCAGCACGGCCCTCTCGGTTCCCACGGTCATGCGAAACTCCTGCCCACGTCGGTACGGACGGCCCCGCTCCTGCTGTTCGGACCGCAGGAGCTGTAACGCACGAGGACGTCAGCCGATTCCCTCCCTCAACCGCGCCACGTTGGCCGCCACGTCGCCCGTCGTCAGATCGCTGCCGATGCTGACGAGGAAGGCGCCCGCGGCCAGCCACCGCGCCGCGTTGTCGACGGTGACCCCGCCGGTGGCCGCGATGCGGGCACCGGGCAGGACCGAGAGCACCGACTTCAGGTACGGGATGCCCCCGACGTGGGCCGGGAAGAGTTTCGCCACGCCCCGGCCGGCCGCGGTGCGCAGCTCACTCGGGGTGAGACCGCCCTCGATGAGGAGCGTGCCCGCGGCGTCCGCGACCGGACGCACCTCGGGGACCTGGAACGGGCTGACGAGGAACTGGGCGCCGGCCGCGAGCGCCCGCTCGGCGACCGCGGGCGAGGTGACGGTGCCGAGCCCGAGCGTGACCTCGGGCGCCTCGCGCGACCAGGTCTCGACGAGGCGCTCCCAGCCGGGGGTGGTGGCGGTGAACTCGAAGGCGGTGATGCCGCAGCCGGCCAGGGTGCGGGCGACGCGGTCGGCGGCGTCGGCGTCGGCCTCGCGCACGGTCGGGGTGGCGCGGGCCAGGCGCAGCCGCTCGATCACCTCGGTGGCGGGGCGCGTCATGCCGGGTCCGCGATGCGGGCGAGCGCGTCCAGGGTGGACTCGGCGTCGGTGCCGCTGGCGCGCAGCACGATGGCGTCGCCGCAGCGGATGTTGAGGGTCATCAGCGACAGCACGCTGCGGGCGGGGACCTCCCGGCCGTCCTCGCGGGCGACGGTGACCTCGGCCTCGCTGCGGGCGGCGGTCTGGGCGAAGGCGGCGGCGGGGCGGGCGTGCAGCCCGGCCTCCTCGGTGACGATCAGGCGGCGTTCGACGACGGTCATCGGCCTTCCCCCTGGAGCAGTGCGGTCAGCTGGGCCACGAGACGCTCCTCCTCGTCGGGGCGCAGCGGCCGCGGGTCGATGTACAGGCGGCCGGTGGCGGCGTGGTGGTCGCGCAGGTGGACGCCGCGCGCGGCGAGTTCGGCGGCGAGGCGCCCCGCGTCGCGCCCGGCCTCGCCAGGGTCCACGGTGAGTTCGGTGCGGTGGATGGCGCGGCCGGCCTCGTCGCTGACGACGCGGGTGGTGAGGCCGGGCAGGCCGGCGAGGCGCCCGGCGAGCCGCTCCATCCGCGCGCGGTGGTCACCGGCGGGTGTGGTCCCGTACTCGCGCAGGGCCTGGACGAGGCCGAAGAGGGTCTCCTTGCCGACCTTCATGGGCCGGGCGACCCCGTTGTACTGGGCCCGGCAGGCGGCCATGCGCTCGGCGCTGCCGCAGATGATGCCGGAGGTGGGCCCGCCGACGGCCTTGCCGCCGCTGTAGACGACGAGGTCGGCGCCGGTGGCGGGCCAGTGGCGCAGGTCCTCTTCGGCGGCGGCGTCGACGATCACCGGGATGCCGTGGCGGCGGCCGGTCTCGACGGTCTCCGCGAGGGTGACCATGCCCTTCTGCACGGCGTGGTGCGACTGGACGTAGAGGAGGGCGGCGGTGCGGGGGCCGATCGCGCCGGAGAGGTGGGCGGCGGTGACCTTGTTCGCCGAGCCGACCTCCACGGGGCGGCCGCCGCCGAGGGCGATCATCTGGCGGACGGGGGCGCCGAAGTGGACGGAGTGGCCGCGCGGCAGGATCACCTCGCACGGCGCGTCGCCGGGGTCGGGCAGCGCCTCGATGCGGGAGAGGTCGGTGCCCGCGACGACGGAGGCGACGGCGATGGCGATGCCGGAGGCGGCGCCGGTGGTGGGACAGCCGTCCTCGGTGCCGGTGGCGCGGGCGATCTCGCGGCCGACGGCGCGCATCAGGTCGTCCATGACGACGTGGTGGCGGGCCGCCTCGCCCATGGCGGCGATGACGCCTTCGCCGAGGACGCTGCCGCCCAGGGCGGTCATCTTGCCGCTGGCGTTGACGGCGGGCGGGACGCCGAGGTCCTGGTGGAGAGAGTGCACGTGATGTCCTTGAACTGGGTTGCGGGGGCGCTCACTTGCCGGGGATGGGGAAGAAGAATCCGGCGACCATGGCGCCGATGATGGCGCCGCCGGTCAGCGGTTTCTTCCACGCGTAGAACAGGGCGGCGCCGAGGGTGGAGCCGAGGCCGACCGGGAGGGAGGCGGTGGCGGCGGAGATGATGACGAGGGGGCCGAGGTAGCGCCCCGCGGAGTTCCCGGCGCCCATCATCACATCGGCGCCGAACGTCGAGGTGCCGCCGGTGGAGTTCACCGTGGCGCGGCGGATGACGAGGATGGCGATGCCGATGAGCGCGCCGAGCAGGGCGCCCACGGGGATGGCGAGCCAGAAGTGCTGGAGCGGCGCGGTGAAGCCGGCGGCGAGCAGCATGGCGGGGATGCCGATGCCGACGCCGGTCTGCAGGGAGCCGCCGATGTCGAGGATGCCGACCATGGGGCCCTCGATGATGCGGGCGAAGAGGAAGCCCGCGCCGAACGCGGCGGCGGCTCCGTAACTGCCGCCCGCCATACCGGCCTTGAGCATGGAGGCGACGGCGACCTCGTTGAACACGCCGGTGTCGTAGACGTAGTAGAGGTGGGTGCCGGTGAAGATGCCCGCGGCCAGGCAGGCCACGAAGACGGGGAAGGCCCATTCGGAGAGCCAGAAGCTGCCCTCGCCGGGCACCTTGGTGAGGAAGCCGCCCCGGGCGGGCCCGGTGGCCGGGGTCTGGGTGGGTATGCCGCCCGCGGCGGGCACGGTCGTCGATGAGTCGGTCATGGCGCTGCCTGCCTCACTGGGGCTTGGTGCCGGTGGCGTCGTGGAACTGCAGGAGCCAGTGCGGGACGGAGACCTTCATCTGCGTGAGCAGGGTGAGGTCGGTGCCACGCAGGAAGGTGCTGGCCGCGAAGAGCACGATCACCGCGCCCGCCAGGGACTTGGTGACCTTGGTCCAGCCGAGGTCGTCGACGCCCTTGCCGATGACGATGCCGAGCACGATGCCGGGCACGGCGTTGCCCATGACGAGGTGGCCGAGGCCGCCGAGGACGGTGCCCCAGGCTCCGGTGCGCCGGCCCGCGTCGACGGCGGCCATCCAGAAGATGATCGGCATGACGGGGTTGATCAGCCACTCGGAGGCGGGGCCGAGCACCTTGGCGGCGACGTCCTGGAGCGAGTGCGGGATGGAGGCGGCCGTCGTGTTGAGCAGCGTGATCAGCAGCATGCCCACGACGGTGCCGGTCAGCGCCATCCGGCGGGGGTTGTGCAGAGTCTCCGCGAGGTTTCGGTTCTTGGCCATCGCGACCGAGGCGGTCCAGTGCGGCACGATGCGGTGGTCCACGTCGCCGGTCAGGGCGCCGGTGCCGACCGCGGTCGACCAGGCGTTGAAGAGGAAGCCGAGGCCGAAGGAGAAGTGGGCGACGGGGTCGTTCTGGCAGGCGTTCAGCTCGCCCAGGGTGCGGAAGGCGCCCATGCCCTGGACCTTGGGGGCGTGGAACATACGGGCCACACCGGCGCTGGCGCCGAAGCCGATCAGGCCGCCGATGACAAGGGATTCCAGCAGGACGGTGAGGGTGTGATTCATCGGGTCACCTCATGCGCAGTGCGTGCTGGAGCGGGGTGAGCCGCTCCTCGCGCACCGTGAAGTCGAGGGCGTCCAGGTCGAGCGAGGCCACCTGGACCTCGATGCGCAGCGTGATCTCGTAGCGCCGGCGGGTGCGGGGGAAGAACAGGCCGAGGAACCGTTCGGTCCAGCGGTGTTCGACCGCGGAGACGACGTCGAGTTCCAGGGGTTCGACCCGGAAGGAGACGCCGTCGGTGCGTTCGCCGACGGCCGACTGCACCTGTCCGATGGCGGTGGCGAACGCCTTCTCCCTGGTGGGTCCCGAGCCGCTGAGCCGCAGCGTGTGCCGGACCTGGTTCACGAGGCCTCCTTGCCCAGCTTCTTCAGCAGCGCCTCGGTGACCTTGAAGCCGAGCTCCTCGCTGTCGAGGAAGCCGAAGCCGAGGACGGTGCGGCCCTGCTCGACGGCGGTCACCCCGGCCTGGGCCGAGCGCATCCCGAACTCGATCTCGTGGCCGTACTTGGCCTTGGCGGTGACGGCGCCCGCGCCACCGCTGCCGCAGAAGGAGATGCCGAGGTCGGCTCCTTCGGCGGCCATCACGTCGCCCACCTTCATGTCGGCGCCGGGGCCGGGGATGAGGACGGGCTCGCCGCCCGCGGCGCGGATGCCGTCGGCGACCGCCTGGCCCTTGCCGAGCCGGTGTCCGATCACGATCTTGACTGTCATGGCGGTGCTCCCTGAGGGGTCGGTCATGCCTGCGCGGTGGGCTGGTGCTGAAGCTGTGCCGCCGCCTCGAAGTGCAGGGCGAGCAGCAGGACTTCGGTGTCCCGGGCGGGGAAGTCGCGGGGGGTGCAGTAGGTGTCGAGGAGGGTGCGGACCGCGGCCATGCGGCCGGGGGCCACTTCGGCGGCCAGCTGGTCGTCGAGCGCGTCGAGGTGCTCGGCGTCGCGGACCCGGCGCACGAAGGCGAGCGCGTGCACGGCGAGGGCGAGGGACCGCGTCCCGTCGAAGACGATGCCGCTCGTGTCCGCGTAGGCCTGGGCGAGCGGCAGGAACGCCGTCAGGTCCGCCCGGTCCTCGTCGGTGACGGGGCGGGCGGTGTCCTGGACGGTCTGTGCCAGGCGCTCGATCAGGGGGGTGGTCATGCACGGGCCTTTCGGGGGTCGGTTCGGTGGGGCGCGCGCGGGCGGGTCACGGAACCGGCAGGGTGCGCGGGTCTCCGGCGCGGATGACGGCGACCGCGCGGAGCCGGCCGGCCGCGGTGCGGGTGGCGCCGTCGGCGTCGGTCAGCGTCGTGGCCTCGTCGGTGTGGCGCAGCAGGGTGAGATCGGCCGCCGAGCCGGGGCGCAGCGTGCCCAGTTCGTCCTCCATGCGCAGGACCTGGGCGGCGTGCAGGGTCGCGCAGCGGATCACCTGCTGCGGGGTGAGGCCGAGCGCGAGGAACTTGGTGAGGGTGGTGACGAGGGAGTGCACCGGGCCCTCGATGTTGCGGTGGTGCAGGTCGGTGCTGATGGTGTGCGGGGTGAAGCCGGCGGCGAGGGCCCGCTCGGCGGTGGCGAAGCTGAGGCTGGCGCTGCCGTGGCCGACGTCGAGCCGGACACCGCGCTCCACGGCGGCCCGCGCCTGCGGCTCGCTGCCGAACAGGCCGCCGGGTTTGCCGTGGAAGGCGTGGGTGACCACGTCGCCTTCGCCCAGCAGGTCGAGTACGTCGCCGAGGTGCGGGGGCTCGTTGCCGACGTGGACCATGACCGGTACGCCGGCCCGGGCGGCCACGCGCTTGGCGGCCTTCAGGGGGGCGAGGCCGCTGTCGCCGAGGACGGAGGCGCTCATCCGCACCTTGATGCCGCGCGCCCGCCCGGGGTGCGCCCGCAGCACCTTCTCGGTGGCGGCCTCGTCGATGTCGTCGGGGCCGCGCGAGAGTTCGTGCCGGCCGTGCACGAGGCCGTGGCGGGAGATGTTGAGCCAGTTCAGGACGCGGGTGGCGGCCGGGCCGACAACGTTTTCCGTGAAGTCGTCCCAGGCGTCGCTGCCGCAGCTGCCCGCGTCGACCACGGTGGTGACGCCCTGGTCGACGCCGATCGCGTCGGCGCGGACGCCGAGGTAGGTGCCGGGTGCGTAGACGTGGGTGTGCAGGTCGATCAGGCCCGGCGCGACGAGCAGCCCGGTGGCGTCCAGCCGCTCGGCGCCGGTGAGGGTGCCGGGGGCGCCGACGGCGGCGATCCGGCCGTCCCGTACGGCGAGGTCACCCGGTTCCGGCTCGGGCCGCAGAGGATCGGCCAGCAGCCCACCGGTGACCACGAGATCGAATCGTTGCGGGGGTAGGGAGGAAGATCCGTGTACAGCCATGGACGGCCGCCTTTCCCGGGCGTGAGAGTGGTGCGCGTGCGGCGGCCCGTGGAGTGGACGGCCGGATCCGCACCAGGAGGAGGCTTCGACCGCGTTCCGTAGCGTAGAATGACGTTCCGCTGTACGGACCGATTGGCAACATAGCCCGCTTCTCCTCGGAGGGTCAATGGAACCGAGCAAGCCCGCGAATTCCGTCGTCAAGGCGCTCCGGGTGCTCCACGCGGTGGCCCGCGCCGACGGGCCGCACCGGCTGGGCGACATCGCGGAGCGCTCCGGCGTCTCCAAGGCCTCCACCCACCGGGTGCTGGCCACCCTCGTCGAGGAGGGTTACGCCGCGCCCGACGGCGAGGGGCGGTACGGCTGCGGTGTGCAGCTGCGCGCACTGGCGGCGCAGGTGCTGGCCGACGACGCGGTCGGCATCGACGCGGTGCTGCGCGCCCTGCAGCAGCGGCTCGGTCAGGCGGTCCACCTGGCCGTGCTCAGCGGGGACCACGCGACGTACACGCACAAGGTCGACCCGGGCCACGCGTACCGCATCGCCACCGATGTCGGCGCCCCGCTCCCGCTGCACGCCACCGCGGCGGGCAAGGCCCTGCTCGCCCATCTGCCGCCCGGGGAGGCGGCGGAGATCCTGGGCCGTACCGGGCAGCCGGCCCGGACGCCGCGCACCCACACCGACCGCTCCGCCCTGCTGACGGAACTCGCCGCGATCCGCGCCGCGGGCTACGCCACCGACTACGAGGAGGCGGACGCGTCCATCTGCTCCCTGGCGGCGCCGGTGCTCGACGCCGACGGCACGGCGGTCGGCGCCGTCTCGGTCTCCTCCCTCACCTTCCTGGTCACGGAGGCCCAACTGGCCGCGTTCGCCCCCGCGGTGATGCAGGCGGCCCAGGACGTCTCGCGCCGGTTGTGACCCCTGCGCGCAGGAGCCGCGTCCCGCGCGTCACCCCTCGTCCGCTCCCGGCAGCCGCGTGGACCCGTCGGACCAGTGGTTGATCCAGCCGCAGGCACCGCAGGCGTAGCGGCCGTTGATCCCGGCGACGACGGTGCCGCAGCCTCCGCACTGTTTCTCCGTGACCTGCTGTCCGGCCAGGAACCGCGCGGCGGCGGCCGCCCTCTCCACGTTCCGATCGTGCGCGTTCATGGGCCGCCCCTACCCAGGGGAGCGCTCCGGCAACGACGCACGAGCGCCGCGTAGGATCGCGCGTGCCTGTTCCGCACCGTCCCAGCGTCGTCGGGAGCCTGTCGTGTCCGCGTCCCCCCGCATTCAAGCCGGCTCCCTGGTGGAGGACTTCACCCTGCCCGACGAGACGGGCGCGCCGACGGCGCTCTCCGCTCTGCTCGCCGGGGGACCGGTGGTGCTGTTCTTCTACCCGGCCGCGCTGACGCCCGGCTGCACCGCGCAGGCCTGCCACTTCCGGGACCTCGCGGCCGAGTTCGCGGCGGTCGGCGCCCGGCCCGTGGGGATCAGCGCGGACGGCGTGGAACGGCAGCGGGAGTTCGCCGGTCGGCACACCTTCGGGTTCCCGCTGCTGTCCGACCCGCGGGGCGAGGTGCGCGGGCGGTTCGGGGTGGCCCGCGGGTTCGGGCCGCTGCCGACCAAGCGGGCCACGTTCGTCATCGGCACCGACCGCCGCGTCCTCGCCGTCGTCCGCAGCGAGTTCCGGATGAGCGCGCACGCGGACCGGGCGCTGGCGGCGCTGCGCGCGGCCGGCACCCGGTAGCACCGCCGCCCCGGCCCCGCCCGCTACCGGCGGCTGCGGACGAGCAGGTACACGAAGTACGGCGTCCCGACGACGGCCGTCACCAGTCCGGCGCCGAGCTGCGCCGGGGCGATCACGGTCCGGCCGAGCAGGTCCGAGCCGCACACCAGCACCGCCCCGAGCAGCATCGCGACCGGGACGACCCGTACGTGGCGACGGCCGACCAGGGCGCGGGCGGCATGCGGCGCGACGAGCCCCACGAAGCCGATCGTGCCGGCGGCGGCCACGGCCGTGGCGCTCAGCACGACGCTCAGCACCAGGAAGCCGAGCCGGCCGCGCCCGAGGGCGAGGCCGAGCAGCCGCGGCGTGTCCTCGTCGAGGGAGACCAGGTCGAGTTCCCGGCGCCGGACGACCGCCACGGCGGTGGCGATCACCAGCACGGCGGCGACGGGCAGGACGTCGGGGAAGGTGCGCCCGTACGTCGACCCCGACAGCCAGGTCAGGGCCTTGGTGGCGCTGAACCGGTCGGTGAGCACGATCAGCAGGCTGATCAGCGCGGTCGTTCCCGTGGCGACGCCGATACCGATGAGGACGAGCCTGCTCTGCAGGAAACCGCCCTTCGCCGCGAGCCCGAAGACGAGGGCGGAGCTGAGCGCGGCGCCCGCGAGCGCCGCCCCCGCGATGCCCCACGAGCCGGCGCCGGGGACGCTGGTCACGAGCGCGACGGCGCCGAGCGCGGCGCCGCCGGAGACGCCGAGGACCCCGGGTTCGGCCAGCGGGTTGCGCGTCACGGACTGCACGAGCGTGCCGGACAGGGCGAGCGCGGCGCCCGCGCCGAGGGCGGCGCAGACGCGGGGCACCCGGGTGTCGAGCACGAAGCTGACGGCCTGTCCGGCCCGCCCGCTCGCCCAGTTGGCCACGTCGCCCAGGAGCAGCGTGCTGTCGCCGACGAGCACCGCCGCGGTCACCGCGCCGGCCAGGACGGTGCCGAGGACGACGACGGTGACGGTGAAGGCGGCGCGGCTCGGGACGCGCAGCCGCTCCGGCGCCGCGGCGGCGTCGCCGTCACGCATCCGTACCGCCATGACGACGAGGAAGACGGCGCCGACGATGCTGGTGACCACGCCCGTGGGGACGGTCACCGCGGTCTCGGCGGACGTCACCGTCCGCAGCAGGACGTCGGCGCCGAGCACGAGGGCCGCGCCGAGGAGTCCGGCGACGGGGATGCGCAGCCGGTGCCGGACCAGCGGCCGGACGCGGCGGGCCAGCAGACGGACGAGGGCGGGCGCGCACAGCCCGACGAAACCGATGGGGCCCGCGAGGGTCACCGCCGCCGCGGAGAGCAGCGCGGCGAGGACGACCGTGGTGACCCGCGTGCCGCGGACGGGGACGCCCAGGCCGCGCGCCGCCTCGTCGCCGAGGGTGAGGGCGTCGATCCGGCGGGCCAGGAGCACGACGCCGGCGAGGGCGGCGAGCACGACGGGGCCCATGCGGACGACTCCGTCGAACCCGTTCTGGCCGATGCTGCCCTGCGCCCACTGGTAGAGACCGTCGGTGGACTCCGGGAACAGGAGCAGCAGCGCCTCGGCGACGGCGTTCAGACCGAGGGTCAGCGCGCTGCCCGCGAGGACGAGGCGGACGGTGCCGGCGCCGCGGCCGGCCAGGGTGAGGACGACGGCGGCGGCCGCGAGAGCGCCGAGGAACGCCACCGTCGACGAGGCCAGCAGCGGCAGGCGCACGCCGCTGACGGTGAGCACCCCGAGGGCGAGGTACGAACCGGCGTTGACGGCAAGGGTGTCGGGGGCGGCGAGCACATTGCGGCTGATCGCCTGGAGGGCGGCGCCGGCCGCGCCGAGGGCGACGCCGACGAGGATGCCCGCGCACATGCGCGGCAGCCGTGAGGCGACGACCACGGAGGCGTCGCCGGGGTCGGCCCGGCCGGTGAGGGCCTTGTAGACCTGGCTCGCGCCGACGGACGCGGTGCCCTGGGTGATGTCGACGACGGCGAGGACGAGGACGAGAAGGACGAGCCCGGCCGTCACCGCGACCGCGCCCGCGGGGGGCGGGGCCGTGCGCACGGGCGTGACGGCGGGGGGCGGTGCGGTGACGGTCACGGCGCCGCTACTTCGTGAGCGTGCCGAGGACGGCGTCGATGTACTTCTCCATCGACTTCGGCCCGCCGAACATCCAGATGCCGTCGTCCAGGCGGTGCACGTGGCCCGCCTTGACGAACGGCAGCGACGTCCAGACGGAGTTGTGCGCGAGGTCCTTGGTGAAGACGTCGGCCTCGGACGTGTTGCCGATGTAGACGAACCGCACGTCCGCGCCGAGCCCGGTGAGCCCTTCCACGTCGGTGGTGGCGAGGCCGTAGTCCTTGTCGCCCTTGATCTTCCAGGCGTTCTTCAGCCCGAGCGCCTCGTTGACGGCGCCGACCTGGGAGCCGCTGGTGTAGCCGCGTACGGAGACCTGGTTGGAGGCGGAGTAGCCGTCGGCGAAGGCGATCTGCGCGCCGTCGAGCCCGGCCCGCTCCAGTTCCTCGCGGCCCTCGGCGACCTTGGCCTCGAAGGACGCCTTGACGGTCTTCGCCTTCTCCTCGGTGCCGGTGGCCTCGGCTATGACGTCGAGCGTGTCGTTCATCTGCCCGATCTGGTCCGTGCCGTCGGCGGAGGTGACCTGGAGGACCGGGGCGATCTTCTTCATCTGCTTGATCGCGGCGGCCGGCAGGTCGGTCGTGGCGACGATGAGGTCGGGGGTGAGCCCGGCGATCGTGTCCATGCTGGGCTCGCCGCGGGTGCCGATGTCCTTGGGCGCGTTCGTCAGCGGGGCCGCGGTGTCCCAGGCCGTGTAGCCCTTGACGTCGGCGACGCCGACGGGGTCGACGCCGAGCGTGACGAGGGACTCCACGACGTTCCACTCGGTGCCGACGACCTTGGTGGCCGGGTGGTCGAGGGTGACCTTCGCGCCCTTGGCGTCGGTGACGGTGATCTTCCCGGACGGGTCGCCGGCGGAGCCCTTGGCCGGCTCGGACGTGCCGCAGCCGGTCAGGACGAGGGCCGCGGCGGCGGTGGCGGCCGCGGTGATCAGGAGGCGTCTCATGGCGTGCTGTGGAGCCTTTCGCTTCTGCTGTGGTGACGGCCGATCGCGCGGGTGCGCAGCCGGCCGGTGAGCGGGTCGGTGTCGACGTCGATGCGGATGCCGTACGTCGCGGAGAGGGCGTTCGGCCGCAGGACGTCCTCGGGCGGCCCGTCGGCGATCACGCGCCCGGCGCTGAGCAGGACGATGCGGTCGGCGACGGCGGCGGCCTGGTCGAGGTCGTGCAGGACCACGCCGACCGCGATGCCGTCGTCGGCGAGGTCGCGCATGAGGTCGAGGAGTTCGACCTGGTAGCGCAGGTCGAGGTAGGTCGTGGGCTCGTCCAGCAGGAGTACGCCGGTCTGCTGGGCGAGGCAGCCCGCCAGCCAGACCCGCTGCAACTGGCCGCCGGAGAGCTGGTCGACCCCGCGGCCGGCGAGGTCCGCGACGCCGGTCATGGCGAGCACGTGCTCGACCACGGCGGCGCCGTCCGGGTCGGCGCCGCCCCAGCGCCCGCGGTAGGGGTAGCGGCCGAACTCCACCACGTCCCGCACGGTCAGCCCGGCCGGCGTGGGCCGCCCCTGTGTCAACAAGGCGACGTGGCGCGCGAACTGACGGGTCGTGAGGGCGAACCCGTCGGCGGCGTCGGCCGTCCTGGCGTCGAGGGTCAGGGTGCCGGCCCGGGCCACCTGCAGCCGGGCGATCGTGCGCAGCAAGGTCGACTTGCCGCTGCCGTTCGGGCCGACCAGGGCGGTCACTTCGCCGGGCCGCAGGACGAGGGCCGCGTCGTGCACGACGTCGACGCCGTCGTAGGCGACGGTCACCTGCGCGGCCGACAGCTCATGGCCGCGCGGACTTGGGGCGCTGCCTGCGCGTTCACCAGATCTCACGTAACGAAGGTTAGCCTAACCTTACCTATTCGAGAACCACCCGCCCCCGAACGGCCACCCCGAGCGCGAAGCGCATATGCGCCGAGCATCTGCGCGGCCTTCCAGTGCGTCGTTCACGCCAATCGACCGCACTTTTCACGCTTCCTCGCGGAGGAAACACCCCGTTAACCCGGCGATCACCTTTGCACAGCTAATCTTCCTCTTGACCTACAGTTGACCAACCGTTGGTCCGTACTTGGCACAGGACTGCGCGGAGGGAGGGCAGGTGTTGCGAGGTCGCATGGCCCGTACCTGGGTGACGCTCATCCTCTCCGCCCTGTTGGCCCTCTCATCGGGCGCTTCCGTCCGCGCGTTCACTCCCGCACACATGTCCGACCCGCCGGCGCTCTCCGCGCCCGGCGAGCCGGGTCCGTCGGCCGGCCCCGGCGACGGCACCCACCCCCGAGACCCTGTCGAGGTGTTCCGCACCCGGGACCGGTACCGCGCGGCCGCGGGCAGTACGCGCCTTCCCTGCCCCGCCCCCCTCACCCCGGCCCGGCGGCCGCCGGCGCTCGCGCCGTCCGCCCCGGGCGAGGCGGCGCGCCCCCGCCCGGGCAGAGCCGTGCCGGACCTCACCGCGGCCACTCTTCAGGTCTTCCGCTGCTGACAGGCGCCCCGACGCTCCGCCCTGTCCTGTCAGCCCGACGCGCCCCCACGGCGCGCCAGGAGGAATCACCCCATCATGCAGCCCCTCATCGACCATGCCCGTACGTTCGGACAACGCCCTGAGGAGTTCGCCCGGCTCGCCGAGGGCCAGTCCCCCCAGGTCCTCTTCATCACCTGCTCCGACTCGCGCGTGGTGCCGGCGCTGATCACCGGCGCCCGTCCCGGGGAGCTCTTCGAGCTGCGCACGGCGGGCAACATCGTGCCCGCCCCCACCGGCGGCCCCTGCGGGGAGACCGCCACCATCGAGTACGCCGTCGAGGTGCTCGGCGTCCAGGACGTCGTCGTGTGCGGACACTCGCACTGCGGCGCGGTCGGCGCGCTGGTGCGCGGCGACGACCTCACGGCGGTGCCGGCCGTACGCGACTGGCTCGCGCACGCCGCGGACCACCCCGCGACCGGGGACCCCGCGGACCCGGCCGTCGCCGACGCCGTCCAGCATCATGTCCGCGCCCAGCTGGCGCGGCTGCGCGCGTACCCGTGCGTCGCGCGCCGGCTGGCGGACGGCCGGCTGCGGCTGCACGGCTGGTACTACGAGGTCCATACCGGGAGCGTGCGCGTCCACCGTCCCGCGACCGACTCGTTCGAGACCCTGTGAGCGCCGCGATGCCCACCTACCCCCACCTCAAAGCGGACTTCACCGCCTCCCTTGTCGTCTTCCTCGTCGCGCTCCCGCTCTGCGTGGGCGTGGCCGTCGCCTCGGGCGTGCCCGCCGAACTCGGCCTGGTCACCGGCATCGTCGGCGGCATCGTCACCGGGCTGATGCGCGGCAGCAGCCTCCAGGTCTCCGGCCCCGCCGCCGGGCTGACCGTGCTGGTCTACGAGGCCGTGGACGAGTTCGGCCTGCCGGTGCTCGGCGTCGTCGTCCTGGCGACCGGGCTGCTCCAGATCGGCATGGGCGCCCTGAAGGTCGGCCGCTACTTCCGGGCCATCTCCGTCTCGGTCGTCGAAGGCATGCTGGCCGGCATCGGACTCGTGCTCATCGCCGGCCAGTTGTACTCCGTCCTGGCCGCCGAGGCGCCGGAATCGGGGCTCGGCAAGATAGCCGGGCTGCCCGAGGCCCTCGTCGGGGCGGTGGACAGCGCCGCGTCGCTCGCCTCCCTGGCCCTGGGCGCCGGCACGGTCGCGATCCTCGTGCTGTGGAAGCGGCTGCCGGCGCGCGTGCGGGTCGTACCGGGGCCGCTGGCCGCCGTCGGCCTGGCGACCGCCGTCGCGGTCCTGGTCGACGCCCCGGTGGCGGCCGTCGAGGTCAACGGCCTGCTCGGTGCGGTCCAGCCGCCGTCCCTGGACGCGTTCGGCGAGCTGGCGGGGGTCGGCCTGCTCGGCACGGTCGTCGCGTTCACGCTCATCGCGTCGGCCGAATCCCTGTTCAGCGCTGCGGCGGTGGACCGGATGCACGACGGGCCCCGCACCGCCTACGACAAGGAGCTGATGGCTCAGGGCACGGGCAACGCGGTGTGCGGGCTGCTCGGCGCGCTGCCGATGACGGCGGTGATCGTGCGCAGCTCGGCCAATGTGCAGGCCGGGGCGCGCACCAAGGCCTCGCGCGTCCTGCACGGCTTCTGGCTGCTGCTCTTCGCGGCGCTGCTGCCCGGCGTCCTCGCCTTCATCCCGATCCCGGCGCTCGCGGGCGTGCTGGTGCACGCCGGAGCCAAGCTGATCCCGGTGCGCTCGCTCGTGGGCCTGTGGCGTGCGCACCGCGGCGAGGCGCTGATCCTGGTCGTCACCGCGGTGTCGATCGTCGCGGTCAGCATGTTCGAGGGCGTCCTGATCGGGGTCGCCCTGTCCGTCGTCAAGGCGGCGTGGGACGCCTCGCAGGTGAAGGTGGAGGTCATCGACAAGGGGGCCGGACCGGTGCAGGCGTACCTGTCGGGCAACGTCACGTTCCTGCGGCTGCCGAAGATACTCGACAGCCTGGAGGCCCTGCCGCAGGACCGCCCCGTCGAACTGCACCTGGCGGGGCTGCACCACCTCGACCACGCGTGCCGGACGGCGCTGGAGAGCTGGGCGGAGCGGCACAGCTCCGCCGGGACGGAACCGGTGAAGGTCACCGCGCACTGACGCGGGCGGGCCCGCCCGCCCCGGTTCGCGGGGGCGGGCGGGCCTTGGCGTGCGCCGGGACTCAGGCGTCGAGCACGGCCGCGACGGCCTCGATCTCGACGAGCTGGTCGTGGTAGCCGAGCACCGTGACCCCGAGCAGGGTGCTCGGCACGTCGTGCGCGCCGAAGGCGTCCCGGACCACTTTCCAGGCCACAACCAGGTCTTCCTGGCGGGCCGACGCCACCAGCACGCGGGTGCTGATGACGTCCTCCAGGTCGGCGCCGGCCGCCGCGAGGGCGGTCCGCAGGTTCTCCAGGCACTTCGCCGCCTGGCCCGCGTAGTCCCCGACGGCCGCGGTCGAGCCGTCCTGCTCCAACGGGCAGGAGCCGGCGAGGAAGACGAGCCGGGCGTCGGCCGGCGCCGTGGCCGCGTACGCGTACTCGGCGACGTCGGACAGGGCGTCGGAGCGGATCAGGGTGACGGCGCGGACCATGGGCGCGAGGATCCCTTCGGAAAGCGGGAGCAGGAAGCCGGAAGCAGGAACGGTCAGGGGCGGAAGCCCCGTCATGGTGTCACGGCTGGCCCGGCAGGGACGCGCAATTAGAGCCGGTGGGCTCACCGGAGAGGCGGTCGGTGAGCCAGGAGATGGCGCTGCCCTGGTCGGTCAGGAGCGGCGCGAAGTGGTTGAGCAGGGCGCGGCCCACGTCGGGCAGGCGCACCGGCTGGTACGTGACCTGCGCGCCGCGGCCGCACCAGTCGACGGCCAACTGGCGTGCCTGGCCGTGCGGGACGAGGTTGTCGCTGACGCCGGTGGCCACCCGGACCGGGCCGGCCGGCTTCAGGGTGCCGATCCGCTGCTCGGCGAGGAACTCCTGCAGCCGCGGTTCGGCCTGGATGATCTCGGCGAGGGTGGCGCCGTCGGTGGTCCAGGCCGAGCTGCGCACCGAGTTGTAGGCCAGGATGCTGTCGCCCACGCACATCGTCGACAGGTCCTTCAGTGCGGCCCGGCCCTTGTCGTTGAGGTGGGCCTCGGCGATCGGCCGCAACTCCGGGTCGGACTGCAGGAATCCGTTGAGGGACCAGCCGAGGGCGCCCGCGAGGTCGGTGCCGTCGATCCCCCGCACCGTCTCGGTCAGGTCGGCGGGCGGCGCCCCCGCGTAGGTACCGGCGAGGGTGATGTCCGGCGCGTAGTCCGGCTGGAGTTCGGCGGCCGCGGCCGCGGCGCCGCCGCCCTGGCTGTAGCCGAAGAGGCCGACGCGAGAGGCGGCCGTCACCGTCGCGCCCGGGAGCGCGCGGGCGGCGCGGACCGCGTCGAGCACGGCGTGCGCGCCGTCGAGCCGGTTGACGTAGGTGTGCAGGCGGTCGGTGGCGCCCAGGCCGACGTAGTCGGTGACGACGACGGCGACGCCCTTGGCGAGGAGCCGGTAGATCGACAGGTCCTCGTACCCCACCGACACGGTCTGTCCGTTGAGGCTCAGCGGGTGCTCCAGGCCGAGCGAGGCGGCGCACTGGTCGCCCTGGCCCATGGTGCCGGGGGCGACGGCGACCAGGGGCCGGGCGCCGGCGCCGCGCCAGCGGGCCCACGGTTCGATGTAGGCGCCGGTGACCGCGGCCGGGCCGCCGGTCGAGTCGGTCGTGCGGTACATGATGCGGGTCGCCTTGCCGGGCAGCGGGCCGTGCAGCGTGGGCAGGCTCAGCGCGAGCGGCAGCGGCTCGCTGCGCACCAGCGCGCCGTCGGCGGCGGGCAGTTCGGCGGGCGGGTCGTAGAAGGCGGGGATGGTGACGCCGCGCGAGACCTCGTTCGCCGACGCGGTCGACGCGGCGGCGGGCAGGGCCTGGGCGCCGAGGCAGGCGGCGGCGGTGACAGCGGCGGCCAGCAGGCGGGTGGAAGCGGGCAAGGCGGACCTCCTGAGTGCAGGCGGAGCCGGGCTCCGTGACCCGGCGGCGGACGGCCGGACGCGAGCCGGCCGCCGGCGCGGGCGAGCGGCGGTCCCACCGCTCACACGCGTCGCCGGGACGGTACCGACCCTGGCGTTACCGCCGGTAGCACTCCGGTGGTTACGGTTCAGTAACTTACTTATGCGTACAACTGCGGGACCGGGGTCACGCGTTGACGTCGAAGGGCACGCCGGCGGGCAGGGCGGCGGCCAGATGGCTGGCGAAACTCGCGTCCTTCAGGCCGAAGTTGGCGCTGCCGAAGTCGTAGGAACTGAGCTTGTCGCGCAGCCCGGCCGGATAGCCGTTCCAGCCGACCAGGGCCGGGAACTGCCAGGTGCCGCGGTGGTTCTCCGGCGGCTCGTCATTGGTGTTCGCCGGACGGAAGCAGTGCGTCCCGATCCCGTCCTTGTGGTAGACGATCTTGGGGTGGGTGCCGTCCCAGCGGATCTCGTCGCGCGGGTGGACGGAGAACCCGCCGTGCGCGGAGGTGGCGACGTACTGGGCCTGACCGTCGTGCACCCAGACGACCACGTGCTCCCAGTCGTTGCGGTGCCCGCCGAGCCCGCTGCCGGCCACCGCCTGGTCCTTCTCGAAGTACAGGCCGTACAGGACGGCGCACCAGCCGTTGTTGCACTTGGAGCGGGAGTAGCCGTTGGTGTTGGCGAGGTCGGAGGCGTCGCGGCACTGCCCGTTCAGGGCGCCGCTCGGCTTGAGGCCGCCGTTGACGGTCCCGTCCGCCCCGATCGCGGGGGTCGGGTAGCAGCCGTCGGTGTCGTAGTCGTACGCGGGCTGGTACGTCTGCTCCGTGGCGTCGGCGTTCGCGGGCAGGGCGCCGGGCGGGGCGGCGAGTGCGGGGCCGGCGAGGCCGAGCACGAGGGCGAGGGCGCCGCCGGTGGCCAGAGCGGCTCGGCGGATGGTCCGGGTCGGATTCACGGGGGTCTCCTGCGTCACTGTGGGGGCATGACAGTGATGTCATGCCCCCGACAGCTTCGAACGACTCCTTCGTGCAACTCGCCTGAACAGGCGGCGAATTGGCGGTGCGCCCGCGACACGAAGCGCGGGCCCGGGATCAGGCCGTGTGCAGGGTCAGCCCGTAGCGGCCCAGGATCTCGTTGATGGGCTGGTACCAGGTCTCACCGCCGCTGGAGCAGTTGCCCCAGCCGCCCGAGGTGACGCCCTGGGCCTGGTCGCCGCTGATGAACGAGCCGCCGGAGTCACCGGGTTCGGCGCACACGCTCGTCTTGGTCATCTGATGGACGGCGCCCTGGCTGTAGTTGACGGTCTCGTTCTTGGCGAGGACGGTCCCGCAGTGCCAGTGGGAGGTGGAACCCGAGCGGCAGATGGACGCGCCGACCGGGGCCTCGGCCGAGCCGCGCACCAGCTGGTCGGAGACGGTGCCCCAGCCGAGGACGACCGGCACCGTCCACCAGCCGCTGCCGACGTTGACCCACGCGTAGTCATTGTCGGGGAAGGACGAGCCCTGGAAGTTGCCGACGTAGGAGCCGTCCCAGCCGCTGACGCTCTGCCCCGCCCCGCCGCAGTGTCCGGCGGTGACGAAGCCGCCCTGGACGGAGAAGCCGATGGAGCAGCGAACGTTGCCGGTGTAGTACGGGTCTCCGCCGACCGTGCCGGCGGCGAAGGTGGTGGGCGCGTGCTCGGTGGCGTGGACGGTGAGCGGCCCGGTCCTGCCCGCGCGGGCGAGGAAGGTCTTGACATCGTTGTCGGACTGCCGGTCGGCGAGCACCTCGACCACGACGCGGTTGGACTTCCAGTCCACGCGCCAGCTGCTGACCCCGCTCGGGGCGTGCAGTGCGTCGATGCGCTTCTTGGCCGCGTCGAGCTGGGCGGCGCTGCGGCCGACGACCTCGACCCGCGCGCCGGTGGCCCGGACGGCCGCTGCCTTGGCGCTCCCCGCGACCGCGACGGTCAGCTCCCGCGCGCCGGAGGTCAGCCAGGAACCGGCATAGGCCGCTCCCGCGGCCCGGCGCGCCTGTTTCTCGGTGGCGGCCGCCTGTTTCTCCGCGGCCAGCCGCGCCTCGGCCTGGGCCGCGGTGAGGCCGAAATCGCGCTGCATGGCGGCGAGGATGCCGTCGGAGGCGGCGGCCCGCCCGGTCGTCCGCGGGGTGTCCGCGCCGGCCGCCTGGGCCGGGAGGAAGCCGGCGGTGGCGCAGGCGCCGGAGACCAGCAGCGCGGTCAGCACGGCACGTATAGGTCTGGTACGTCGCATGGATCAGCCCTTCGTCGTTCCCGTATGTGGGGGTGGAACAGGGTGGAGCCAACGATCGGACCGCCAGCTGGGAGCGCTCCCCTGGCGTGTCGGTGGGGAGCCTAGCGAGGGATCATGAACAGGTCCATGCCAATGGAGGGGTGGGTTCCGGCCGGGGTCGCGGTTCGGCCGGTCACAGGTGGGCGCGGAGGGCGTGGGCCAGGGCGTCGGCGTCGTCCGCGCTCACGTGTTCCGCCTCGGGGTGGCGGAGGTAGGCGAAGACGCGGGGCCCGCGCCGGGCGGCGTCCAGCGTCGCCGAGCGCGGCACCAGGTGGACGTGGACATGGGTGAACCCCTCGGCCTCGGCGAACTGTGCCACGTACGTCTTGGCGCACCCGGTCACCTCGCGCAGGGCCCGGGCCGCTCGGACCTGCCACCCGCCGAGCGTGCCGGCTTCCGCGTCGGTGAGGTCGTGGACCGCCGAGACGTGGCGCCGGGGCAGCAGGACCAGCCAGCCCGGCAGGGCGGTGCCGACGGCGTGGGCGAGTCGCCAGTGCGGGTCGAAGGCGATGCGTTCGCGGGGCGGCAGCTCCGTGAACCGGGCTTCGTTGCCGCAGGCGTAGCAGTCGGGGGTGGCGGGGCGGTCGCCGAGGAGTGCGGGCGGGTCGGAGGTCATGGGTCCACGATGCGTGAACCCGGCGCGACGTGGGGCGTCCGGCCCGCCCGAAGGCCCTGGGTCAGTCCTCCGCGGGGAGGTCCAGGATCTCCCGGATCGTGCGCACGACCCCGTCCTGGGTGTGGGAGGGGGCCTGGTGGCGGGCGCGGCGGCGCACCTCGGGATGGGCGTCGGCCATGGCGTACGACCAGTCGGCGGCGTCCAGCATCTGCAGGTCGTTGAGGTAGTCGCCGAACACCATGGTCTGCGCGGCGGTGACGCCGAGCGCGCGCTGGAGGCGGCGGACCGCCTCGCCCTTGTTGGCGGCGGGCGCCATGACGTCGACCCAGTGTTCGCTGGAGACGACGACCTGGTGGGTCTCGGCGAGGGCGGCGAGCGCCGGGGCGGTGGTCTCCTCGGCGCGGCCGAAGTCGAAGAGGGCGACCTTGATCACCTCGTCGTCGACGGCCGTGGCGTCCGCGACGACCTGGTGGCGGTGGTAGTACTTGCGCACCTCCGTCATGAACGCCTCGTCGGACCGCTCCACGTACGCGGACCGCTTGCCGCAGACGACGACGCCCGCGTCGACGCCCGCGTCCCCGAGCTGCCGCACCGTCTTGACGAGCCACGCGGCGACGGCGGACTCCAGCGGATCGGAGCTGATCTCGGCGCCGCCGCGGACGACGTACGTGCCGTTCTCCGCGATGTACACCATGCCGCCGTCGTCCACGGCGGCGAACTGGTCGGCGAGGGTGGCGTACTGACGGCCGCTGGCGGGGCAGAAGACGATGCCGCGCCGGTCCAGCTCGGCGAGCAGCGGCCAGAAGGTGTCCGGGACGCGCCCTTCGGCGTCCAGGAGCGTGCCGTCCATGTCGCTGACGATGAGACGGATGTCGGGGCGGTGGTGCGTGTTCACAATCGTTCCTCAGTACGGGTCCTCCCACTGTAGTGAGGGTCCCGGCCGCCGCGGAGAACGACTCCGCGCACGCCATCGGGGCCGGTAATCCCCTTGATCGACACCTGGGGCGGGGCCTACCGTGCCGCGGACCGGCCGGTGGCGGCCGCCCATGACAGGAGTGCGTGATGCATCAGCTCAGGGTGGCGGGAGCCATGCTGCGGTACGACGACGCGGGGCCGTCGGCGGGGGACGCGGTCGTCCTGCTCCACGGCCATCCGTTCGACCGGACGCTCTGGCGGCCGCAGGCGGAGGCGCTGGCCGCGGCCGGGTACCGGGTGCTCACGCCGGATCTGCGGGGGTACGGCGCGAGCGACGTCACGCCGGGCAGCGTCCCGCTCTCCCGGTTCGCCGACGACGCTGCCGCGCTCCTCGACCACGTCGGCGTCGGCAGCGCGGTGGTCGGCGGGGTCTCGATGGGCGGGCAGATCGCCATGGAGTTCCATCTGCGCCATCCACGGCGAACCCGCGCCCTCGTCCTGTCCGACACGTCGGCGCCCGCCGAGACGGCCGAGGGCAAGGCGGTGCGCAATCGCCTCGCGGACCGGTTGCTCGCCGAGGGCATGGCCGGGTACGCCGAGGAGGTCATCGACAAGATGCTCGCCTCCTACAACGTGGCGGCGCTGCCGGATGTCGCCGGACACGTCCTCGGCATGATGCGGGCCACCGATCCGCGGGGCGCCGCCGCCGCGCTGCGCGGGCGGGCCGAGCGGCCCGACTACCGCGACAGCCTCGCCGCGGCCCGGGTGCCCGCGCTGGTCGTGGTCGGTGCGGACGACGCCTATACGCCGGTCAGCCAGGCCGAGTCGATCGCCCGGCTCGTCCCGGACGCCACCCTCGCAATCATCGAGCAGGCCGGCCATCTGCCGGGGGCGGAGCAGCCCGAGCGGTTCAACGGGGTGCTCCTGGACTTCCTGCGCACCCACTGTCCGGCCGCGTAGCCCCGCGCGGGGCCACCTCCGTGTGGCGGGTCAGCCGACCGGACCGCGCCTGGTGAGGTCGCCGACCCGCCCCTGAGTTCGGTCGTGGCGCTGTTGCTGCCCGAGGCCCTGCCCGCCGGCGTGCGGGGCCGCCTCCATGTGGCGGGTCAGCCGGGCCGCACCTGATCAGTTCGGACCACACCCGTAGCCCCGACTCGCCCCTGAGCGCGGACGAGTTGCTGCGGCGCCCGGGCCCGTACCCGGCGAGACGCGGAGCCACCCCATCCGGCCAGGCAACCGACCAGGCCGCACCTGATCAGTTCGGACCACACCCATAGCCCCGACTCGCCCCTGAGCGCGGACGAGTCACTGCGGCGCCCCGGCCCGTACCCGGCGAGACGCGGAGCCACCCCCGTCCGGCCGGGCAACCGACCAGGCCACACCTGGTGTGTTTCGTCCACGCCCGCGGTCCCGAGCCATACACACCGGCGCGCGGGACCTCCCCCATGGAACCGGGCCGCCCCTGGCGAGTCCGGTCCACACCCCCGGCCACGGCTCTCCCCCGAGCCCGGTCAAGGCGCAGCCGTCGCCCGGGCCCGCGCTCACCCACCCGTGCGCACCGGCGCCACGCTCACACTGGCTCCGTGGCCGGGATCGGCGCGCGTGGCGCCGTGCGCTCGGCCCGGTGCAGGAGCGCCGCCGCGATCAGGCCCCCGGCCAGCACCGCCGCCGCGCCGACGAGTTGGCCGGTCTCCAGGGCCGAGCCGAACGCCCGCGTCACCGTGGACCGCTCGCCGGGCGACTCCGCCGCGGCCAGGGCGGCGGGGAGCGAGGCCGCGGTCACCGGGACCAGCGCGGAGAAGCGGGCGCTGAGCACTGCGCCCAGAACCGCGACGCCCAGGCCGCTGCCGAACTCGGTGACGGTGCCTTCGATGCCCGCCCCCGCGCCCGCCTTCTCCCGGGGCATCGAGCCGAGGACCGCGACGGCCATCGCCGGGTTGGCGAAGGCGCAGCCCACCCCCATCAGGACGAGCCCGGTGAGCAGTCCGCCGTACCCGTCCACGACGCGTCCGGCGACCGCGACCGCCGCCAGCCCGCAGGCCAGCAGCGTCATGCCGAGCGCCACCGCGCCCGGGATGCCGAGCCGGGCGCTGAAGCGGGCCGAGACTCCGGTGAAGTTGAGCAGGACGACGGTCAGCGCGAACGGCGCGGTGCGCAGCCCCGCCTCCAGCGGGCCGTAACCGAGCACGAACTGGAGTTGCTGCGTCAGCAGGAACAGGGCGCCGCCACTGCCGAACGTGATGAGCAGCGCACCGAACACGGCTCCGGTGAAGGTCCGGTTGCGGAAGAAGCTCATGTCCAGCATGGGATGGGGGAAGCGGCGCTCCCAGACCACGAAGGCGGCCAGGGCGCAGGTGCCGGTGGCGGCGCCGACCAGCACGTGGGCGGAGTCCCACCCGTGGTCGGGCCCGGAGACGACGGCGTAGACGAGCGCGGTCATGGCGACGGTCGACAGCGCGGCGCCCGCCAGGTCGGGCCGGTGGCTGCCGTCGGCTCTGCTCTCCGGGACGAGGACGGCGACGGCGCCCAGGCCGAGGACGACGACGGGCAGGTTGACCAGGAAGAGGGAGCCCCACCAGAAGTGGTCGAGGAGGACGCCGCCGACGAGCGGTCCGGCGGCGAAGCCGAGGGCGTTGACCGCGGCCCAGATGCCGATGGCGCGGACCCGCTCGTCCTCGTCGAAGACCTGGACGGCGACGGCGAGCGTGGTGGTGAGCAGCAGCGCACCGCCGATGCCCATGCCGGCCCGCGCGGCGGTCAACTGACCCGCGCTCTGGGCGAGTCCGGCCGCCAGCGACCCGGCGCCGAAGAGCGCGAGTCCGCTCAGGAGAAGACGCCTGCGGCCGTAACGGTCGGCTGCGGCGCCCGCGGTGAGGAGCAGCCCGGCCTGCACGAGGACGTAGGCGTTGATGATCCACTGGATCTGTGCCGTGCTCGCGCCGAGGTCGTCGGTGAGGGTGGGGACGGCGACGTTCAGGATCGTGTTGTCGAGGATGACGACGAGTTGCGCGAGGCAGATCACGCCCAGGATCAGCCAGCGGCGCGGGTCCCGGGCCGCGGGAGGCGCGAGGGCGGGCTGCTCGGCGGCGGGCGTCGCCGTCATGCGGGCTCCTTCGGGGCGGGCGCGGGACGGCATCGGGCACACCCCGCAGGATAGGTTAGGTAACCCTAACCCGCCAGGGGTGCCCGGAGGGACCGGCCTACAGCGCCCGGTGCATGACGTGCAGCCCGACCCGGCCGTGGCGCGGGTGGTCGTAGGCGTCCGGCACGGTGCCGACGATCCTGAAGCCGAGGGAACTCCACAGGCTCACGGCCGGGTTGGTCTCCACCACCGCGTTGAAGACCATCGCGCGGTAGCCGTCCGCGCGGGCCGCGGCGAGGACGTGCTCGGCCAGGGCCCGGCCGTACCCGTGTCCGCCGTGCGCCGGATCCACCATGAAGCCCGCGTTGGCGACGGCGGCCGCGGGTCCGCCGTAGTTGGCCTTGACGTAGGCGCTGGCCACGACCGTTCCGGCGTCGTCCGTGGCGACGAACACCCGCCGGCCGGGGCCGGTCCACAGCGCCCGCGCCTCGGGTTCGGGGGTCTCCGGGTCCCACGTGTAGCTCTCCCCGGCGCGGACGATCCGCTGCCAGAACGGCCAGATCCGCTCCCAGTCGCCGTCCCGGGCATCCCTGATCTTCATGCTCCCGAGTCTGGCACGGGGGCCGGTCCGGGCGGTCACCGCCGGGAGCGCCTGCGCGGCAGCGGGCGGTGCGACCGGGGGCGCGCCGCACGGAGCAGGTGGCGCGCCGCACGCGGACCCCGGCCCCGCGGTGGCTCGCTCGTCGACTCCCGCGGCAGACGCTCGCCGGCCCCGGCGCGGCCCGAGCCGCGGCCCGCGCGAGGCCGCCGCACACCCCCGGGCGCACCCGGCGCACCGGCGCCGCGTAGGGTCCCCCTTTGTCCCGAACCACCAGGTGGCGCGGGTGTCCCCGGGACACCGGCGCCGCGAAGAGCAGGAGCCTCGTACCGTGCCCGCACCGTCCACCGCCCCGGCGCCCATCTACGACCGTCTGGTCGACGAGCACGGCGACGTCCTCGCCGACGTACGCGAAGCGGCCCGGCGCACCGAGCGCACCGCGGAGGACGTCCTCGACTTCGCGCTCCCCGAGGGCACCCCGCCCACCAGCTGAGCGCTCCGTCCCGCTCCGTGGCCCCGTGCTCCCCAGGTCATGACTGCGTGCACGCCTATTGACTCGTTTTCGAACTCGTCGGTAGCTTCAACTGTCAGCGCTGAAATCCCCTGTCTCACACGGAACTTGGCCTTGCGCCGAGAAGGTTTCGAAGGAGCAACAGATGGTGATGCGCGCGTTCAGGAAGCACCTCGCGGCCGCGGCCGTGACGACGGCGGTGGCGGGCCTCGGCCTCACCGTCCCGGCGCAGGCGGCACCAGGGCCGCTCCCCTATGTGGCGCTCGGCGACAGCTACAGCGCCGCGTCCGGCGTCCTGCCGCTCGATCCGGCCGCGAGCCTGCTGTGCGCACGCTCCACGGCCAACTACCCGCACGTGCTCGCGGAGCGCGTCGGCGCCGCGCTGACGGACGTCACCTGCGGCGGAGCGCAGACCAAGGACTTCGCGGCGGCGCAGTACCCCGGCGTCGCCCCGCAGCTGGACGCGCTCTCCGCGCAGACCCGCCTGGTCACCATGACGATCGGCGGCAACGACAACAGCACCTTCATCAACACGATCCTGGCCTGCGCGACGGCCGGGATCGCCTCGGCCGGGCAGGGGCACCCGTGTGCGTCGCTGTACGGGGACAAGTTCACCGATGAGATCGACACCAAGACGTACCCGGCGGTGAAGGCGGCGCTCCAGGCGACCAGGAACAAGGCGCCCGGGGCCCGCGTCGCGATCCTCGGCTACCCGTGGATCATGCCGGCCACGGCCAAGGCGGGCTGCTTCCTGAAGATGCCGATCGCCTCCGGTGACGTGCCGTACGTCCGCTCCATCCAGACCCGCCTCAACAGCGCGGTGCAGCGGGCCGCGGCGGAGACCGGGGCGACCTACGTCGATCTGTCCCAGGCGTCCGAGGGACACGACGCGTGCCAGTCGAGCGGTACGCGCTGGGTCGAGCCGGCGCTGTTCGGCACGAACTTCGTGCCGGTGCACCCGAACGCGCGCGGTGAGGCGGCGATGGCCGCTCTCACGGCCGACGCGCTCGGACTCGGCTGACCGCGGCCGGGGGCGCCGCACGAAGGCGGTCTCGGGGAAGCGCGCCGAGGCGCCGTCCAGCAGGCCGCTGTCCCGGCCGCGCAGGTGCCGGTCGGAGAAGGCCGTCACATAGGTCCGCTGGGCGGCGGCTGCCCCCGGCCGGGGGCAGCGCGCCGACCCAGCCGGCGAGGGTCGCGCGGTCCACGCCGAGGCGGGCGGCGGCTTGCGGGACCAGCGTCACCGCGTCGGTGTACGTCGCGTGCCCGGCGCCGTCGGGGGTCAGGTCGCGGTGCCATCCGCTGCTGCGGTGTCACAGTTCGCGCCAGGAGGGCCCGGGTGGTGCGGTCGTCGCCCTGGCCGCCCATCAGGAGCACCGGCCGGCCCGTGCCCTCGGCGGCGACCGCCGCGAGGTGTCCCTCGCCCTGGTCGTCCTGTACGTACGCGAGGACGCCGTCGAGGTCGGCCGCGGCGGCGACGCGCCGGTCGTCGTGGCGGGCCTGGACAGCGGCGAACCCTCCTGCGGACTGACCGAACGCGCCGATCGGCGCGGGCCGCAGCCGCCCGTCGGCAAAGGCGCGCCGCACCGTGTCGAGGACGCCCCCCGAGGCCCGGCGGGGCCGCCCCTGAACGGCGCATTCCGGCAGGGAGCGGGGCCCGCGCCCGCCCTACTGCGAGGCGTCGGGAACAACCAGTCGCAGGGCGGCAGCCAGTGACAGGGCGGAGATCCCGTAGGCGGCAGGAGACGGGACCTCTGGATCGCGGGCGCGGCCGCGCTCGGCCTGGCCGGTGCGGGGCCGGGCTCTGGGCCGCGTCCGGCACTCGCGGCGTCGTGCAACACCGCCTTCGTCACGCAGGCGGGCAAGCTCGCCGACGGCGTTCAGCGGGGAGGTGCCGGTCGAGCACGCCGCGTAGAAGACGGCGACGCTGATCGGGCAGGCCCGGGTCCGGATGAATCCGCTGACCGTACGGCCCGGACGGGGCGTTTCCGGCAGCCGTACCTCGTCGCGCCCGCCACCGGCCACCGGCGCCTCGCCGCGGCGCGCCGGTCGCCGGCCCCGGCCGCGCACCGGCAGCTGCGCGATCTGCTGCACACGACGGCCGCCTCGGGGACGGCGGCGGGGGCCATGGCGGAGCCGAGCGGGGACATCGGGGCGAAGACCGGCTCCGCGGAGGTCACCGGCCGACAGGAGCCGAACGGCTGGGCGCGGTCTGGCGCAGCGACCTCGCCGCGGCCGCCGTGATGCTGCGTGGCGGCCGCGGCGGGGAGTCGGCGGGGCCGCTCGTGGCCGCGGCCCTGAAGGCGGCCGCCCATGGACGGTGACCGGGCTGGTCCACATCCGTGAACGTCGCGTCTCCCATAGCCCCGGCAGAGGCCGTGCCGGACGAGGCCATGCGCACGTCAAGGCTCCATCGGCCTCCTCGTATGCTCGGGGGCAGGACGACGGATGGATCTTGGAGTGACTGAAGTGACCCAGGCGGCACGACGGCCGAGCCGGGCCGGGACGTGGGACCGTTTCGTGGCGTCCGACCCCGGGCTGCTGCGGCTGATGGCGGGCCTGCGGACGGTCACCGCGATCGGCCTGGCACTGGCCGCGCTCGCGCTGACCGGGACCGATGTCACGCACATGGTCGCGGGCGCGATGGCGGCGATGGTCGGCACGTTCGCGATCCGGGAGAAGACGGTGCGCGGGCAGGGCGTCACCCTCGCGCTGGGGCTGCCGGTGGCGCTCGCGGCGATGGCGCTCGGCGCGCTGCTGCACCCGCACGTCGTCGCCGGGGACCTGTTCTTCGTCGCCCTGATCTTCGGCGCGGTCTACAGCCGCCGGTTCGGCGACCGGGGCACGGCGCTCGGCCTCATCGGTTTCCAGATCTATTTCGTGTCCCTGTTCGTGAACGCGTCGGTGGGCCAACTACCCCTCCTCTTCGCCACGTTGGCCATCGCCTTCGCGGCCTGCGCGGTGGCCCGCTTCCTGCTGGTGCCCGAGACGCCGCAGCGGGTGCTGGGCCGGCTGCGCGAGGCGTTCCGGGCCCGGCTCGCCCAGCTGGTGACCGCGCAGACCCGGCTGCTGGACGCCCCGCCCGAGCAGCTCGACGACGTCCTGGACGATCTGCGCCGGCACACGGCACGGCTGCACGAGAGCGCGCTGATGATCCAGGGCCGGCTCGAGGACGGCACCCGGGACGAGGCCACGGCCGCGCTGATCCAGCGCCGCGTCGCCGACGCCGAGATCAGCGCCGAGCGGCTCGGCATGCTGCTCCTGACCGCCCGCAGCGCCGAGCGCGCCGACACCCTGACGCTGCACCTGCCCGGCGCACCGGTGCCGGCCACGGGCGCGCTGCCGCCCCGCGAGGACGAGGTGACGGCAACCCTCCGCCGCGATCTGGGCGCCCTGCACCTGATGGTGGCGCGCCCGGCGGACGCCAACCGGGGCACCGCCGTCGCCCACGTGCGCAACCGGCTGCTCGGCTACCGCGACGAGGAGCGCATCCCGCCGGGCGCCACGCTCGCCGTGCAGGACGTCTTCCGCGGCATCGGTGAGGCGGCCCGCGCGGTCATGGGTCTGCGGCTCGCGCTCGACGGGCCGCAGGACGAGTCCGACGACTCGCCCGCCACGACCCGCTCACGCGAGGAGTTCGACGCGGAGGACGTCTCGATAACGGCCGAGAAGGAAGCGCCCGCAGAGACGGTGACCGAGGAGCCCACAGGGCTGCGGCGGCCCACGACCCGAGCCGCCTGCCAGGTCGCCGTCGGCTCGGCGCTCGCCATCGTCGGCGGCGAGTTCCTCTCCAGCCAGCGGTGGTACTGGGCGGTGCTGACCTGCTGGGTCGTGTTCCTGAACACGGCGTCCACGGGCGAGATCGTCGTCAAGGGCTACCGGCGGCTCCTCGGCACGGTGCTCGGCGTCGTCGCGGGGGTGGCGCTCGCCGGAGCGGTCGGCAACCAGACGGGGCTCGCCTTCGTCCTGGTCCTGCTCTGCGTGTTCGCGATGTTCTTCACCGCGCCGCTGTCCTACGCCCTGATGTCGTTCTTCGTGACGGCGATGCTGGGCCTGCTGTACACCCTCCTGAACACCTACAGCTTCGACGTACTCGTGCTGCGCATCGAGGAGACGGCGCTCGGCGCGGCCTGCGGGATCATCGCGGCGATGCTGGTGCTGCCCGTCAGGACCGACCGGCGCACCGACGAGCTGCTCGCCGCCGTCCTGGAGCGGCTCGGGGAGGTCGTGGCGGGCGCGGTGGAGCAGCTCAGCGGCGGTCCGGCCATGGACCTGCTGGACAGGGCGCGCGACCTGGACACCGCCCTCGACGACCTGCGGGCCTCCATCCAGCCGCTGACCCACCCGATCACGCCCCTGCGCGGGCGGCGCCAGACCGCCCGCTACCTGGTGGCGCTCCTCGAGACGTCCGCGTACCACGCCCGCTCGCTCGCGGCGACGGCCGAGCTGGTGCCCTACAGCAAGCGGGTGGGCGCCGATCCGCGGCTCGGGCGGGCCGCGCGCCGGATCGCGCACAACATCGACGTGCTCGTCGCGCACGTGAGCGAGACGGACACCTCGGGCAGCGTGGAGTCGGGCGCGAGCATCGCCGCGATGCTGGAGACCGACGGCCTCGGCGTCCCGGCCGCCAACACCGTCACCTTCCGCGTCCTGCGCCATCTGCAGCGCCTCGACGAGGGCATCACCGGTCTGGCCAGGCCGCTGGACGTGCCGGTCGGGCCGCGCAAGTAGGAGCGCCGCCGCGCCGGTCCGTCGCGGGCACGACACGAGCCGGGGCCCCCACCGGTACGGCGGGGGCCCCGGCTCTGCGCGGACCGGTCAGAGCTGGCCGGACTCGGCGATCGTGATCTTGGCGGAGGTGGCGCCGCTGCGGGAGCCGAGGGCCTCGATCTTCTTCACGAGCTCCATGCTGGACTCGTCCGCGACCTCGCCGAAGACGACGTGCTTGCCGTCGAGCCAGTCGGTGACGATGGTCGTGACGAAGAACTGCGAGCCGTTGGTGTTCGGGCCGGCGTTGGCCATCGAGAGCAGGCCCGGCTTGGTGTGCTTGAGCTGGAAGTTCTCGTCGGCGAACTTCTCGCCGTAGATGCTCTTGCCGCCCGTGCCGTTGCCGGCGGTGAAGTCGCCGCCCTGCAGCATGAACTGCGGGATGACGCGGTGGAAGGACGAACCGGCGTAGCCGAAGCCCTTCTCGCCCGTGCACAGGGCACGGAAGTTCTCCGCGGTCTTCGGGACGACGTCCTCGAAGAGGTTGAACGTGATCCGCCCAGCGGGCTCGTCGTTGATCGTGATGTCGAAGTAGGTCTTGATTGCCATACCGCAATCCTTGCATCACGACCCCCGGAACACCGACTCGACCCGGGTCGCACCGCCAGTTCCGCACACAGGGTGAGGCATCCGGCACACAGGGTGACGGACCCGCTCCCCCGGACCGGACCTGTGACGGGCGCGCTGCCTACGATGACGTTCCGGCCCTCCCGTTCGGCGGGGGCCACCGAACGGGAGGGACCGGCAATGATCATCTTCGGTACGCGGGGGTACGTGTTCCAGCTCGCGATACTCACCTTCGTGTGCGGCGCCTGCGGCAACCCCGCGGCGCACACGCTGCGCAAGTACGTCACCAAGTTCACGCTGTTCTTCATCCCGCTCTTCCCGGTCTCGACGAAGTTCCGCACGCAGTGCACGTTCTGCGGGATCGAGCACCAGGTACCCAAGGAGCACGCGGAGGCCATGCTGGCGCAGCCGGCCCGGGTGTGAGCGACGCCGGACAGGCCCGGGCAGGAGAAGGCCCCGACGCCTCACGGGGGGGAGGAGGCGGCGGGGCCACAGACTCGAGCGCCCGGGGGGGGTGGGCTGCTTGAGCCGCTCTGTGTGCTCGTGCCCCTGAACTTGCGGAGCATGCCTGCCTCATGCCGACTTTCTTCGCGGCAATTTCTCTGACCCGATGATGGCCGAAACCGTTCGGTCGCGGACCGGGCGGCGCCGCCCCGGGCAGGAAGCGGGCCGCCCGCCCGCGCGTTCGGACCTGCGGTCCCGCCCCGCGCCCGCGCATTTGCGCGGCTGGAACGGCTCGTAGCAGAGTTAGCACGCCCCCGCCGGAGGACGGCGAGTTCACGACGAAGTTCCCGGCGGCGCCAACTGCCCGGCTTGTCCGGTCTGTTCGGCGCGCGGCATGGCTAGCATGAACGCTCGTACGGTCCGGAAGATCGGCGTCCCCTTCGAACGCCCGCTGACCGGATCCGCAGCCGACGTGACCGGCCGGCTCGTCGCTTCCCCACTCAAGGACCGAGGGACCCGCGGAATGTCAGTGCCTGCACCGCCCAGCCCGCACGCGATGGCCAGGAGGGGGCGCTCCTCGCTCGGTGCGGCGCTCGCCGTGCTCGTGGTGGCGGCCGCCGCCGCGGGCGCCGCGACGGCCCTCGCGCCGTCGGCCGCCCGCACCTGGGCCGTGTGGACGGCCGTGACCGCCTGGGTGTGTCTGGCCGTCGCCGTCGTGGCGGGCACCGTCCTGCTCGGCCGTGCCCGGCGGGACGCCGCCCGCGTCCGGCAGGAACTGGCCCAGGCCCGGAGCCGGTCGACCCAGCAGGCGGCGGAGGCGGCGCAGCTGGTGAACGTGACGCTGCCCGGCGTCGTACGGCAGTTGCGCGAGACGGCGAGCACCGGTCCGACGACAGCGCCGTCCGATCCGCAACTGCGCCGCGTCCTGGAGGAGTTCACGGCCGGCGTCGAGCTGGCCGTGCGTGAGGCCGTGCACGCCGCGGCGGAGCGCGACGCCGCCCGGGGCGAGCTGGCGCGCGGCGCCGAGCAGTTGGAGCGGCTGACTGCGGAAACGTTCCCGGCCGCCGTCGCCCGGCTGCGTGACGGGGCGTCCGCGGACACCGTCCTGGCGGAGCTGGACTGGCCCGACAGCCCGCTGCTGCGGCTGCCGGCCGAGGGGTTCGTACGCGAGCTGGCGCTGAGCGAGCGCCGGGCCGCAGCCGCCCAGGCCGCCTCGGCCAAGGCGCTCAGCCGGGTGCAGGCCAAGTCCGTGAGCATGCTGGCCGATCTGCGCACCATGCAGGAGCGGCACGGCGAGGAGGTCTTCGGCGATCTGCTGCGCCTGGACCACGCCACGTCCCAGCTGGGCCTGATGACCGACCGGCTGGCGCTGCTGATGGGCGGCCGCTCCAGCCGCGCCTGGAACAAGCCGATCGTCATGGAGAGCGTGCTGCGCGGCGCCGTCGGCCGGATCGCCGCCTACCAGCGGGTGCGGCTGCACTGCGCCACGGACGCGGCGATCGCCGGGTTCGCGGCCGAGGGCGTGATGCACCTGCTGGCCGAGCTGATGGACAACGCGGCGAACTTCTCGCCGCCCATCGACGAGGTCCACGTCTACGTCGAGGAGCGCTCCGCCGGGCTCGTCGTGACCATTGAGGACAGCGGCCTGAAGATGGCCGACGCGGCGATGCGGCGCGCGGAGCAGTCGGTGTCGGGGCAGATCACCGACCTGGCCTCGCTGCAGGGCACCCGGCTCGGGCTCGCCGTCGTGGGCCGGCTCGCCGCGAAGTACCGCATCGACGTCAACTTCCGGCCCTCCTCGCGGGGTGGCACCGGCGTCGTGGTGCTGCTGCCGCCCCAGCTCCTCGCCCAGCAGCGCGACGTCGTGCAGGCCCTCGCGGTGCCCGCGCCGCGTCCGGCCCCGGCGGAGACCCACGAGCGCGCCGAATCCGCCGGTGACGGCGGGCCGTCCGAGCGCACCGCGTCCGGCGAACCCCGGCCCGCCCAGCCGGTCTCGGCCACCTTGAACGGGCTGCCGGTGCGGCCGCCCGGGCGCACCATGGCCGCCGCCGAGCAGGACCGCGGCCGGCCGGCCCCCGCCCCCGCTCCCGCTCCCGCCGCCGAGCGGCCCGCGCAGCCCGGCCGGGACGCGGGGGCCCGCTTCGGCGCCTTCCACCGCGCCCGCAAGGCCAAGGACGGCGACCGGCCGCAGTAGGCCGCGGCCCGCTCGCACGACCCTCAGACCCCCCGCTCGACACCGTGAGATTGGAGGCACGGGCGGTGCCCGGCACAGCCGGGCGATCACCGTCCGACCCCACCATGCAGACCACTGACACCAGCCTGACCTGGCTCCTGGAGAGCCTGCTGGAGCGCACCCCGGGCACGCGCCACGCCCTCGTCCTGTCCCGGGACGGGCTCAAGCTGTGCTGGAGCGAACATCTGACCCTCGACCAGGCCGACCAGCTGGCGGCGATCTGCTCCGGCATCCAGGCCCTCGCCCAGGGCGCCTCGGTGGAGTTCGGCGACGGGACCGGCGGCGTGCGGCACTCGATGACCGAGTTCCACGGCGGGCTGCTGTTCATCGTGGACGCGGGCGACGGCGCGCATCTGGCGGTCGTCGCCGACGAGGACGCCGATCCGGGCGTGGTCGGCCACCAGATGACGGAGCTCGTGGAGCAGATCGGTGAGCACCTGCGGGCCGCGCCGCGCCAGTCCCCCGCGGGGGGCGGCGCCTCGTGACGCGCCGGCCGGTGGACACCGGGGCCCCGGACCGGCTCTACACGGTCACCGGTGGCCGCAGCCGCACCGACGACGCCTCGTTCGACCTGGTGACGCTGGTGGTCAGCGAGTGCGAGCCGACCGCGGGGATGCAGTCCGAGCACGTACGGATCCTGGAGCTGTGCCGGCAGCCCGCGGCCGTCGTGGAGATCGCCGCCGAACTGCGGCTGCCGATCACCGTGGTGCGCATCCTCCTCGGTGATCTGCTGGCCGGCGGCAAGGTCACCGCCCGGCATCCGCGGGCGGCCGCCGCCGTCGCCGAACTCCCCGATTCCGCCCTTCTGCAGGAGGTGCTCCATGGGCTCCGCAACCTCTGAACTGCCCGCGCGCACGCCGCTCGGCGCCCTCGCGGACACCGGCCTGAAGATCGTCGTGGTCGGCGGGTTCGGCGTCGGCAAGACCACGCTGGTGCGCTCGGTGAGCGAGATCCGCCCGCTCAACACCGAAGAGGTGATGACGCAGGCCGGCGTGGGCGTCGACGAGACGACGGGCGTGGCGGCGAAGACCACGACCACGGTCGCCTTCGACTTCGGCCGCATCAGCCTCAACGACCGTATGGTGCTCTATTTGTTCGGCGCGCCCGGCCAGGAGCGGTTCTGGTTCCTGTGGGACCGGCTCTTCTCCGGGACGCTCGGCGCCGTCGTACTCGTCGACACGCGCCGGATGGACGACTCCTGGTACGCGATCGACCGTCTGGAACACCACGGAACGCCCTTCGTGGTGGCGGTCAACCGGTTCGACGACGAGCCGGTGCGCCACTCCCTCGACGAGATCCGGCAGGCCCTCGCGCTGCCGGAGCACGTGCCGATGGTCGACTGCGACGCCCGCGTCAGGTCGTCGGGCAAGGACGTGCTGATCACCCTCGTGGACCACCTGTACGCGATGGCCATGGCCCAGGAGACGACACCGTGACCGAGCAGAGCCCGCTCCCTTCGACCGGCGCGCCGGCCGGCTGCCCCGCCCACGCGGGCGCGGTCCCGCTCAGCGGCCTGGAGTACCAGCAGACGCCCTCGCAGCTGTACCGCTCGCTGCGCCGGGACCACGGTCCGGTGGCGCCGGTGCTGCTCGACGGGGACGTGCCCGCGTGGCTGGTCCTCGGGTACTCCGAGGTGAGTTATGTGACCGCGCACGACGAGCTGTTCGCGCGGGACTCCCGGCGCTGGAACCAGTGGGAGCACATCCCCGAGGACTGGCCGCTGCTGCCGTTCGTCGGCTACCAGCCCTCGGTGCTGTTCACCGAGGGCGCCGAGCACCAGCGGCGCGCCGGGGTGATCACGCACGCCCTGGAGCAGGTCGACCAGTTCGAGCTGGCCCGGGACTGCGGGATCATCGCGGACCGGCTGATCTCCGCCTTCGCGGGCAGCGGGCAGGCCGAGCTGATGGACGCGTTCGCGCACGCGCTGGCGATGACCGCCGCGGTGCAGATGTGCGGCATGCCGCACACGGGCACGGACACCCAGGACCTGGTGGACGACCTGAAGATCTCGCTGGACGCGGCCGAGGGCGACGACCCGGTTGCCGCGTACGTGCGGGTCGGCGAGCGGATCCAGCGGCTGGTGAAGGAGAAGCGGGAGCGGCCGGGCGCCGACGTCACCTCGCGGATGATCCAGGATCCGGCGGGGCTGACCGACGAGGAGATCGTGCAGGACCTGATCTCGGTGATCGCCGCGGCGCAGCAGCCGACGGCGAACTGGATCTGCAACACGCTGCGGCTGCTCCTGACGGACGAACGGTTCGCCCTGAACGTGTCGGGCGGGCGGCTGAGCGTCGGTGAGGCGCTGAACGAGGTGCTCTGGCTGGACACGCCGACACAGAACTTCATCGGCCGCTGGGCGGTGCGCGACACGCAGCTGGGCGGACGGCAGATCCGGGCGGGCGACTGCCTGGTCCTCGGGCTCGCGGCGGCCAACACCGATCCGCAGATCTGGCCGGAGTCCCATGTCGGGGCGGAGAACGCGGCGCACCTGTCGTTCAGCAACGGCGAGCACCGCTGCCCCTACCCGGCTCCCCTGCTGGCCGACGTGATCGCGCGTACGGCGGTGGAGACGCTGCTCGACCGGCTGCCCGACCTCGTCCTCGCGGTGGACCCCGCGGAGCTGAAGTGGCGGCCGTCGATCTGGATGCGGGGGCTCACGGCGCTGCCGGTCGCCTTCACGCCGGTCGTGCAGTGAGCCGCTGTGCACCCGCGGCGCGGGTGCACAGTCCGGTGGGTCTTCAGTAGTCGGCGTTCATGGCGGCCCGCACGTCTTTCAGGGTCGCCTCGGCGATCGCGACGGCCCGCTCGTTGCCCGCCCGCAGGACGTCCCTGACGAGGCGGCGGTCCTGGGCGTAGGCCGCGCGGCGGGCACGCAGGGGCGCGAGGCAGGTGTTGACGGACTCGGTGACGCGGCGCTTGAGGGCGGCGGCGCCGCCGGAGCCGATCTCCTCGGCGACCTGCCGGGGGTCGGCGTCCTCGCACAGCGCGGCGAGCAGGACCAGCGAGGCGACCTCGGGGCGGGCGGCCGGGTCGTAGGTGATGTGCCGCTCGGCGTCGGTCCTGGCGCCGCGGACAAGGCGCGCGGTCTCGTCCGCGTCGGCGGCCAGGGCGATGGCGTTGCCGCGGCTCTTGCTCATCTTCGTGCCGTCGGTGCCGAGCAGCAGCGGGGCGGTGGACAGCAGCGCGTCGGGCAGCGGGAAGACCGGCCGGCCGGCGCCGTAGCGCTCGTTGAAGCGGCGGGCGACGGTACGGGTGACCTCCAGGTGGGGCAGCTGGTCCTGGCCGACCGGCACCAGGTTCGCCCGGCAGAAGAGGATGTCGGCGGCCTGGTGCACGGGGTAGGTGAACATCAGGCCGCTGACGGCCGCCTGCCGGGAGTGGGCGATCTCGTCCTTGACCGTGGGGTTACGGCTCAGTTCGGCGACGGAGACGAGGCTGAGGAAGGGCAGCAGCAGCTGGTTGAGCGCGGGCACGGCGCTGTGCGCGAAGATCGTGGCGCGGTCCGGGTCGATGCCGACGGCGAGGTGGTCGAGGACCAGCTCCTCGACGTGGGCGGTGAGGCGCTCGGCGACGTCCCGGTCGGTCAGGACCTGGTAGTCGGCGACGAGGACGAACGTCTCGACGCCGAGGTCCTGGAGTCTGACGCGGTTGCGCAGCGTGCCGAAGTAGTGGCCGAGGTGGAGCCGGCCGGTGGGGCGGTCGCCGGTGAGGACCCGGAAGCGGCCGGGCTCCTTGCGGATCAGCTCCTCCAGCTCCGCGCTGCGGCGCTGGGCGGCGGTGGTGCCGAGGCTGTCGGTGACGGTCATGGTCTCTCCCTGGGGTCATGGCCGCCCTCGGGACGGCATGACTTCCACGGGAAGCAACGAAAGGGCCGTCCGGGGACGGCCCTTTGGATTCGTGCATGGCTGCGGCCGCCTCTAAGTGAGGCGCCACCAGCTGAGACACGAGAAGCGATGCATCCGGCGATTCTAACACCCGCCCCGGGGGCTGATCAGGGCGCCAGTGGCGTGAACCGCACCGGCAGCGACTGCGGGCCCCGGGTGAACACGCCCGCCTCGACCGGGTCGAACCCGTCAACGAACCGGACGTCCGGCATGGCGTCGAGCAGCTGGTTCACCCCGGTCTCCACCTCGGCCTTGGCGAGCAGGGCGCCGACGCAGAAGTGCCGGCCCAGGGCGAAGGCGAGGTGGTCGGCGGCGGCCGAGAAGGCGGTCGTGGCCGTCAGGTCCGCGCGGAAGAGGTCGAAGCGGTCGGGGTCCTGGTAGCGGTCCTCGTCGCGGTTGGCGGCGCCGATGAGGCAGGTGACGGTGGCGCCGGCGGGGATGGTGCCGCCGCTGACCTCGACGTCGACCGCCGACTGACGCATGATCATGTGGACGGGCGGGGTGTAGCGCAGGGTCTCGGCGAAGGCCCGGGGGATCAGCGACCGGTCCGCGCGGACGGCGGCCAACTGCTCGGGGTTCATCAGCAGGTTGGCGAAGATGCTGGCGATGGCCTTGTCGGTGGTCTCGCCGCCGGCGGCGAGCAGCAGGCTGCAGAAGGCCTTGATGTCCTCGTCGCTCATCCGGACGCCGTCGACCTCGGCGGCGCAGAGCGTGGAGAGCAGGTCGTCGCCGAGGTTCTCGCGGCGCGCCTGGATGATCGGGATCATGTACTCGGCGAACTCGGCGCGGGTGCGCTCCCCCGCCGCGGTGACCTCCGCGTCGCCGGACAGGTTGCCGAGGAAGGCGATGACGGCCGTGTACCAGCCGTGGAAGCGGGCGTGGTCGGCCTTGTCGAGGCCGAGCATGTCGGCGATGACGTTGACCGGGAAGCGGGTGGCGTAGTCGTGGACGAGGTCGCAGGCGCCGGCCGTGCGGAACTGGTCTATCAGCGCCCGTGAGTTGGCCTCGATGACGGGCAGGAACTTCTCCTGGAGATCGCTGCCGCGGAAGGCCGGGGCGACCAGGGCGCGGCGCACCGCGTGTTCGCGGCCGCTGAGCTGGAGGATCGTCTTGCCGTGGACGGGCTCCAGCTGCCAGTCGTAGTTGTCGGTGGTGAACTGCGCGTCCTTGTCCTTGAAGACGCGTTCCACGTCCGCGTACCGCGAGACGATCCAGCTCTGCGTCGCCTCGTGCCAGTAGAGCGGCGCGGACTCGCGCATCACGCGGTACGCGGGGTAGGGGTTCTCGGCGAACTCCGGCGAAAGGATGTCGGGGACCTGGGCGGTGGTCATGGAGCTCCCTGCGTGGGTGACGGACGATCCGCCCTCCAGGCTATTGATCACCCGTCACCCGGAACAGCCCTCCGGGCGCCGACAGTTGAGCTTTGCACGAACCAGCTGGCCGAAAACCGGCTGCCGCAGGCGGCTGGTGTCAGCCGTTGGGCAGGATCACCGCGCGTCCGTTGATCTTGCCGTCGTGGAGCCGCTCATAGGCGAGGGGCGCCTCGTCGAGCGAGTACGTCTCGGTGTGCACGGAGACGGCGCCCGTCCGCGCGAGGTCGAGGACCTCGATCAGCTCGCCGCGGCTGCCCCAGTACGGCGCGCTGACGCTGACCTCGAAGTTCGTCTGCCCGAAACCGACCGGCAGCGTGCCGCCGCCGATGCCGACGATGACGACGTCGCCCTCGATGGCGGCGACTGCGCCCGCGGTCTCGACCGTGGGCTGGACGCCGACGAAGTCGAAGACGGCCTCGGCGCCGCGGCCGCCGGTCAGCTCCTTGACCCGGCCGGCCGCCCCGGCGTCCGACAGGATCGCCTCGTGCGCGCCGACGGTGCGGGCGAGCGCGAGCTTGTCCTCGGAGACGTCGAGGGCGATGACGCGGGCCGCGGTCATGGCGCGCAGCAGCTGGATGGCGACGTGGCCGAGGCCGCCGGTGCCGATGACGACCGCGGTGGAGCCGGGCACGAGCTTGGGCAGCGAGCGCTTGATGGCGTGGTACGGGGTGAGGCCGGCGTCGGTGAGCGGGACGGTGGCGACCGGGTCGAGCCCGTCGATCGGCACGAGGTGCCGGGGGTCGTCCACGATCATGTACTCGGCCATGGAGCCGGGGGCGCCGAGGCCGGGCGGGCGGATGCCCAGCTCGTCGGCGCGCAGGCAGTAGTTCTCCTTGCCGTGGGCGCAGTTGGCACAGGTGCCGCAGCCCCAGGGGCCGTAGACGGCGACGGAGTCACCCTCTTCGAGGCCCCGCACGCCCGCGCCGAGACCGGCGACGGTGCCGACGCCCTCGTGGCCGAGGGTGAGCGGCAGCGGGTACGGGAAGCTCTCCGCGGGCCAGCTCATCACGGCGATGTCGGAGTGGCAGACGCCGGCGGCCGTGACCTTCAGGAGGACCTGGCCGGGGCCGGGCCGCGGATCGGGGACGGTGACGACCTCGGGTGCTGCCCCGACGGTCCGGTACTGAAGTGCCTTCATGGCTCGACTCCTTCGTCGCTCGCGCGGACCCCCGCTCCTCCACGGTAACGCGACGAAGTCCCGTTGGGACACATGTCCCGCTGGGACATGCGCCACGGCACAAAAAAGACCCCGACCGTACGGGGGAGAACGGTCGGGGCCTTCGCTCATAAGTTTAACAGCGAACCAACCGTGCTTCGCACACCTCTCCGAGGGCGGCGCGTGAGGTCGGACACACCCCCGCAACCACCACACATGCCGCGTTTCGCCCGCCCACGGTTCGGACGGCACGATTCCGGTCGCCGTGGCGTCCGGTTCCGGCCGCGCGGGACAGGTACGCGGACGCCCGCGGGCCCCGGCCACCGCCCCGAGCTGAGCAGACGCGGCCGGGGCTCGAACACGTGCGAACGGCACCGGCCAGTTGCCCGGCCCGGCCATCTGGCCGGTCTTGTCGTGGACGACATAGATGCCTGGGGCATCCAATGGTCGAGGAGCGCGGAACGACCAGCTCCGCGCGTACGGACGACAAGCACTGCGAGGCGATCCGATCCATGACGCACTCCACGACGGACCCGGCCCGCCAGGACCTGAACCCCACCCCTTCCGCGCAGCCATCCGTGGCCTTCCCCCAGGACCGGGGCTGCCCCTACCACCCGCCCACCGGCTACACCCCGCTGCGCGAGGCGAGCCCGCTCGGCCGGATCACGCTCTACGACGGGCGCCCGGCCCGGGTCGTCACCGGCCACGCCCTGGCGCGTCAGCTGCTCGCCGACCCCCGGCTCTCCACCGACCGCAACCGGCCCGGTTTCCCGGCGACGAGCGAGCGGCTCGCCCAGGTGCGGGCGCGGCGCGTGGCCCTGCTCGGGGTGGACGACCCGGAGCACAACGCCCAGCGCCGCATGCTGATCCCGAGCTTCTCGCTGAAGCGGATCACCGCGCTGCGGCCGCAGATCCAGCAGACCGTGGACCAGCTGCTCGACGCGATGGAGCGGCAGGGGCCGCCCGCCGAACTCGTCAGCTCCTTCGCGCTGCCGGTGCCGTCCATGGTGATCTGCGCCCTGCTCGGCGTGCCCTACGCCGACCACGAGTTCTTCGAGGAGCGCTCGCGGGTGCTGCTGCGCGGCCCCGCGGCGAGTGACGTGGAGCGGGCGCGCGACGAGCTGGAGTCCTATCTCGGTGCCCTGATCGACCGCAAGCGCGGCGAAGGAGGCGAGGGACTCCTGGACGAGCTGATCCACCGGGAGGGGCCGGAGGGGCCGCCCGACCGGGACCAGCTGATCGCGTTCGCGGTGATCCTGCTGATCGCCGGGCACGAGACGACCGCGAACATGATCTCGCTCGGCACCTTCACCCTGCTGCGCCACCCCGAGCAGTTCGCCGCGGTGCGCTCCGGCGAACTGCCGACGGCCGTGGCCGTGGAGGAGCTGCTGCGCTACCTGTCGATCGCGGACGGACTGCTGCGCGTCGCGCGGGAGGACATCGAGGTGGCCGGAGAGACGATCCGGGCCGGGGAGGGCGTGGTCTTCTCGACGTCGCTCATCAACCGCGACGAGGACGCGTTCGCCGCGGCGGACGCCCTCGACTGGGACCGCTCGGCCCGCCACCACCTCGCGTTCGGCTTCGGCGTCCACCAGTGCCTCGGCCAGAACCTCGCCCGCGCCGAACTGGAGATCGCCCTGCGCACCCTCTTCGACCGCCTGCCGGGGCTCCGGCTCGCCGCCCCCGCCGAGGAGATCCCCTTCAAACCGGGCGACACGATCCAGGGCATGCTCGAACTGCCCGTGGCGTGGTGAGCGCCGTGCGGATCGAGGTCGACAAGGAGCGGTGCGTGGGCGCGGGCATGTGCGCGCTGACGGCGCCGGACGTCTTCACGCAGGACGACGACGGGTTCAGCGAGGTGCTCCCGGGCGCCGCCGAGCGCGCCGGGGAGCATCCGATGGTCAAGGAGGCGGTACGCGCCTGTCCGGTGGCGGCGGTGACGCTCACCGGACCGTGAGCGCGGACCTCACGCGTGCGGCACCACGGCGACCGGGCACGGCGCGTGGTGCAGCACCGCGTGCGCGACCGAGCCGATCCGGGCGCCGACGGCGGTGCGGCGGGCACGCCGCCCGACGACCAGGAGCTGTGCCCGCGGTGCCACCGAGAGCAGCACCTGGCCCGCGCTGCCGATCTCGACGTGCTCGGTGACGGGCACCTCGGGAAAGCGCTCGCGCCAGGGGGCGAGCGCCTCGCCGAGCGCCTTCCTCTCGTACGGCTCCATGCCGCCGGACTCGTCGAGGAGTTCGAGGGAGGCGGGGCTGTAGGCGAAGACCGGCGGCAGGCTCCAGGCGCGGACGGCGAGGACGCCGGCGCCGCGGGCCGCCGCCGTGCGGAAGGCGACGTCGAGGGCGGCGGCGCTGTCCAGCGGGTCGCCCTCCTGTCCGACGACCACCTCGCGCCCGGCGGCCTCGGCGGACGCCCGGTCGTCCGAGCGGACCAGCACCACCGGCCGCTCGGCCCGGGCGATGACCTGCTGGCCGACCGAGCCGAGCAGGAAGCCGAGGAGCGGCCCCTGGCCGCGGGAGCCGAGGGCGAGCAGTTCCGCGTCCCGGGCCGCCGCGACGAGCGCGTCCGGGGCCTCGTCCCCGGCGAGGAGCTCGGTGGTGACCGTGAGGCCCGGGTGCCGCTCCTCGGTCTCCCGCCCGGTCCGCGCCAGCAGGTCATGGGCCCACCGGGCCAGGGCGCTCTCGTCGGCGGCGAGGGCCGGGACCTCGGGCACCGGGGTCCCCACGTGCACCAGGCGCAGCGGCAGCTCGCGCCGCACCGCCTCACGCGCCGCCCAGGCGGCCGCGGCCGCGCTCTCGGGTGATCCGTCCACACCTGCGGTGATCGGCCTGGTCATGGGAGTCCTCCTGGTTCCGCGCGGCGGGTCGTCGGCGGCCGCCGTCCACCGACGATCCTGCCTCACTGCGCCGGCCGGCCGCCCGCTCCCTGGGCCGCCCTCTCGTGCCGCTCCCGCGTATCGGGCTCCTTCTCCTTCTTCTCCGGGCGCAGGAAGCGGTGCCAGCCGCCCGCCGGTCGCTCGCCCACGTCCAGCTCGCGCAGCTTGGCGAGGACGGCGGGGTCCTGCGCGTCGAGCCAGTCGACGAACTGCCGGAAGGAGACGAGCCGTACGTCCTTCTTGTCGGCGATCTGCTTCAGCGCCGCTTCGACGGCGTCCATGTAGATGCCGCCGTTCCACTCCTCGAAGTGGTTGCCCACGAAGAAGGGGGCCCGGTTCGTCTCGTAGGCCCGCTGGAAGCCGGCGAGATAGGCCTCGGTGGCCTGGGTGCGCCAGCCCGGGTAGTTGGCGGCCGGGGCGCGGGTGGAGTTCTTGGACTGGTTGGCGAGGATGTTGTAGTCCATCGACAGGACCTCGAAGCGGTGGCCGGGGAAGGGGATGGCCTGCAACGGCAGGTCCCAGATCCCGTGTTTCTTCTCGGGCCAGCGCTGTTCGCCGCCGGGGGACGACGCGTCGTAGCGCCAGCCCAGCTCGCGGGCGACCGGCAGCAGGTTCTCCTGGCCGAGCAGGCAGGGGGTGCGGCCGCCGACGAGTTCCTGGTCGTAGTCGAAGGGCAGGGACGGGTGCTCGTGCCAGCCGGTGTTGCTGCGCCAGGTCTTGACGAACTCCCGGGCCTGCTCGATCTCGCTGCGCCACTGCGCGGCGCTCCAGTGGGCGACGGAGCCGGAGCCGCCGCAGAAGTGCCCGTTGAAGTGCGTGCCGATCTCGTGGCCCTCCAGCCAGGCCTGATGGACGTACTTCAGGGTCTCCTTGACGTGGCCGTCGGTGAGGTAGCCGATGTCGGAGGCGCCGACGGGGTTGTTCGGCGGCCGGTACAGGCGCTTCTTCGCCTCCGGCAGGACGTACAGGCCCGAGAGGAAGAAGGTCATGTGGGCGCCGTGCTCGCGGGCCAGTTCCAGGAAGCGGGGGAAGAGGCCGTTGCCGACCTCGCCCGCGCCGTCCCAGGAGAAGACCACGAACTGCGGCGGCCGCCGGCCCGCTTCGAGCGGGGTGGCCGGGCGGGGCTGGTGCGGCTGCTTCCCGGTGTACGAGGTCGACCCATCGCCGATCAGCACGGGCGCGGCCTTCCGCGCTCCCGCGAGCTGGTCGGGGCGGCGGCCGGGGCCGGCCGGGGGCTCTTCCCCGGCCGGTCCGCCGCCGCATCCTGCGAGGCTCGCGGCGGCGGCTCCCAGGCCGACCCCGAGCCCCAGGCGTGCCGCGCCTCTGCGGCTGATTCCACTCATGGACATCCCCATCCGCGCCGGTTGCGGGCGCGTCGTCTGTCCCCCCTTGACGGACACCGACCTTGGCACCGTAGGTCCGATAAACCCACAAATCACACATTTGGTGCGGCGCGCCGTGGAGAAGGACCCAGGGCGGGGCTCGGGCTTCACCGGGCGTTCACCCGGGAGGTGTGCGGGGGCGTTCCGCGGGGCGGCCCGGCGATCTACGCTCGGCGGCGCCCCACCGGCAGCTGTCCCGACTCCGAAAGGTTGCGCGACGTGTTCGACGTCCTGTCCAGATCCGGGGCGCTGCTGCGCCGCACCGGAGCCCTCGCCCTCGCCGCCGTGCTCTCACTGGCGCTGCCCGGGCCGCTCACCGCCACCGCGGCTCCCGCGGGCCGGCCCACCGCGTCCGTCGACCCGCTGATCGGTTCGGCCAACGGCGGCAACACCTATCCGGGCGCCACCCGCCCCTACGGCATGATCGCGTGGTCCCCGACCAGCACCACGGGCGACCAGACCAGCACCGGCGCGGCGAACGGCTACGAGTACAACGCGCGGCGGATCCGCGGCCTGAGCCTGACGCACGTCAACGGCGCGGGCTGCAATCCCGGCGCCGCGGGCGACGTGCCGATCATGCCGTTCGCCGGGGACGTCACCTCGTCCCCGTCGGCCGACACCAAGGACGCGGTGTACGCGGCGGGCTTCTCGCACGACGACGAGCGCGCGGTGCCCGGCCGGTACACCCTGGGCCTCGACTCGGGCGCCTCGGCCGACCTGTCGGTGAGCCGGCGCGCGGGCGTCGCGGACTTCGCGTTCCCCCGCACCAAGGCGGCCTCGCTCCTCTTCCGCACCTCCAACTCGCTCAACGGCAGCGAGGACGCGCACATCGCCATCGACCGCGCGCACCACAAGGTCACCGGCTGGGTACTGACCGGCGCGTTCTGCGGACGCCGGGCCAACGGCGGCGTGAACAACCGCAAGAGCTACTACAAGCTGTACTTCAGCGCTTCCTTCGACCGCGCCTTCTCCTCCTACGGGACCTGGCACGACGCCACCTACTCCCCCGGCTCGACCAGCGCGAGCGGCGGCGAGGGGTACGCGACCGGCGCCGAGCGTGCGGGCCGCGGCTCGGGCGGCTGGGTCGGCTTCGACACGGCGTCCGACAACGATGTCCACATGCGTCTCGGCATCTCGTACGTCTCCCTCGCCGGCGCCGAGACCAATCTGCGCGCGGAGATCCCGCCCCGGGCGAGCGTGGACGACGTCGCCGCGCAGGCGAGCCGCGACTGGGACCGCGAGCTGAGCTCGGTGCGCGCGGACGGCGGCACCGCCGCCCAGCGCACCACCTTCACCACCGCGCTCTACCACGCGCTGATGCAGCCGAACATCGTCAGCGACACCGACGGCCGCTACCCCGGCATGGACGGCAGGCCGCACCGCCTCGCCCGCGGCCAGTCCGCGCAGTACAGCAACTTCTCCGGCTGGGACCAGTACCGGGCCCAGATACAGCTGCTCGCCCTGCTCAAGCCCGAGGTGGCCGGGGACTTCGCCCAGTCCCTCTACAACTTCGCGCGGCAGAACGACGGCGTGTGGGACCGCTGGGTGCACGTCAACGGCGCCACGCACGTGATGACCGGCGACCCGTCGGCGGCGACGCTCGCGACGTTCTACGCGATGGGCGTACGCAATTTCGACTATGAGGGCGCCTTTGCCTCCCTGGCCCGGCAGGCCACCGAGCCGCGCGCGGACGGTCTCTCCGACGCGGGCTGCCCCGGCCAGTGCACGGGCCAACGGCCGAACCTCGCCCAGTACCTCACCTCCCACTACGCGGCGCAGGACGTCTGCCACTGCTGGGGCGGCGCCGCCGAGACCCTGGAGGACGCGGTCGCCGACGCCGCGCTGGGCTCCTGGGCGAAGCTGCTCGGCCGCGACGACGAGGCCGCCTACTTCACCGAGCGCGGCTCCTGGTGGCGCAACGTCTTCAACCCGGCCACCGGCTACATCCAGGCCCGCAATCTGGACGGGTCGTGGGTGACCCCGTTCGACCCGGGCAGCGACCGCGGTTTCGCCCAGGGCACGAGCGCCACGTACACGTGGATGGTGCCGCAGGACGTACCGGGCCTCGCCGCGGCGATGGGCGGGCGCGAGACGGCGGCCGCGCGGCTCGACGGGTTCTTCCACACGGCGGACGGCTCGTGGTCGGTGAAGGGCGGCGACGCGCTGCGCTACGACCCGACGAACGAGCCCGGCATCCACGCGCCCTGGCTCTACAACGCCCTCGGCCGGCCCTGGAAGACGCAGGCCACCGTGGGCCGGATCGTCTCCACCGTGTACGGGACCGGGCCCGCCGGGCTGCCCGGCAACGACGACCTCGGCACCATGTCCGCCTGGTACGTGTTCGCCGCCCTCGGCCTGTTCCCGAAGGCCCCGGGCAGCGCCGATCTGCTGCTCGGCGCACCGCTGTTCCCGCACGCCGTGGTGGACCGGCCGGGCCGCGCCGACCTCGTCATCGACGCCCCGGCGGCCGACGCCACGCACACCTACATCGCGGGTGTGCGGCTCGACGGCCGCGACCACCGCCGGTCGTGGACGGACGCCGGCCTGCTGCGCCGCGGCGGCACGCTCACCCACCGGCTGAGCGAGCGGCCGGACACGGGCTGGGCCACCGATCCGGCGGGCCTGCCGCGCTGAGCCCTGACCCGGGGGCGGTCAGTCCTCGCCGACGACCTTCCCCGGGTTGAACAGGTCGAGCGGGTCGAGCGTCCGCTTCACGGCACGCTGCACCGAGCAGACGGCCGGACCCAGCTCGCCGCGCATGCCGGCGCGCTTGAGCAGGCCCACCCCGTGCTCGCCGGTCACCGTGCCGCCCGCGGCGATCGCCGCCCGGAGCAGCTCCTCGAAGGCGGCCTGCGCGGCGACGCGGGCCGCCTCGTCGCCGGGCTCGGTGATCAGCAGCGGGTGCAGGTTGCCGTCCCCGGCGTGGGCGATGGTGGCGATGCGCACCCCGTGCCGGCGGCCGGTCTCCTCGATGGTGGCGAGCATCGCGGGCACGGCCGAGCGGGGCACGCAGAGGTCCTCGGTGAGGACGGGGCCGAGCCGTTCGAGCGCGGGGTAGGCGAGGCGTCGTACGTCGAAGAGGGCCTCGGCCTCGACGGCGTCGGTGGACTGCTCCGCCCAGAGCGCGCCCGCCTCCTGGAAGGCGGCGGCGACCGCGGCGGCCTCCACGGCGCCCGCGTCTCCCGCCGCGTCGACCCGGGCGAGCAGCATGGCCTCGGCGCCCGGTTCGATGCCCAGGTGCTTCCACTCCTCGACCGCCTCCATGCAGGCGCGGTCGAGCAGTTCCAGGGCGGCGGGCTCCAGGCCGCGGCGCGTGAGCAGGGCGACCGCCGCGCCGGCCGCGACCAGGCTGTCGAACGCGCCGACGACCGTGCGCGGTTCCCCGGCGGGCGCGGGCCGCAGCCGCAGCGTGATCTCGGTGATGACGCCGAAGGTGCCTTCCGAGCCGACGAACAGGCTCGTCAGGTCGTAGCCGCTGACCCCCTTGGTGGTGCGCCGGCCGAACCGGACGCGGCTGCCGTACTCGCCCGCCGGGCCGCCCATGACGACTTCGAGGCCGAGGACGTAGTCGCGGGTGACGCCGTACTTCAGGCAGCACAGGCCGCCCGCGTTCGTCGAGACGTTGCCGCCGATCGTCGACCAGGGGGCGCTGGCCGGGTCCGGCGGGTACCACAGGCCGTGCTCGGCGACGGCGGCCTTCAGGTCGTTGTTGACGACGCCGGGTTCGACGACGGCGAGCAGGTTCTCGGTGTCGATCTCCAGGACGCGGTTCATCCGGGAGACGTCGAGGACGACGCAGCCGTCGACCGCGTTGGCGCCGCCGGACAGACCGGTGCCCGCGCCGCGGGTGACGACGGGGATGCGCCGCTGCGCGCACACCCGCACCACCGCCTGCACCTCCTCGGCCGAGCCGGCGCGGACGGCGGCGATCGGGCGGCCCACGGGGGCCCACTCCGCGTCGTCGCGGCCCAGGGTCGCCAGTACGTCCGGGTCGGTGACAAGGGTGCTGCCCGGCAGCGCGTCCACCAGTTCGCGCACCGCACCTGCTGTTTCTGCCATGTCGATGGTCGTACCTCCAGGGCCTGTCCGATGACCGGCGGTCACGGATGACTGCCGCGGACCATCATGGAACAAGCCTTCCAGGCGCCTGCGGGGCGGGGACTGGGCGGACGCTTCGGAGGGACGTGCGGGGGGCACGGGGGCACGGGCGGGCCGGTCCCGGCGGAGGCGGGCGGGGGTTCAGCTCCGCGGGCGGCTCGTAAGCCCCGCGCTCACTCGGGCAGGGTGAGGACGGCCTTGACGCGCTTGCCGACCGGGACCCGCTCGAAGGTGAGATCGGCGAGCATGGCCACGATCTCCAGGCCGTGGCCGCCGATCCGCCCGGGGTCGCGCGGGTAGCGCCGCGGGACGGTGCCGCTGCTGTCGTAGACGGCGACGGTGACCTGCCGGGCGGTCCCTTCGAGCTCCAGGACGTAGGGCCCCAGGCTGTGCCGGTCCGCGTTGGTCACCAGCTCGCTGACGACGAGCAGTACGTCGCCCGCGACCTGCCGGTCGACCTCGACGCACCACTCCTGGGTCAGCTGCGCCAGGAACATCTCCGCGAAATGACGGGCCTGCGCTATGCACCCCTCCTCGCCGGAGTACTGGGTCATCCGCCGCAGCGGCTCGACAGGAGTGTCGAAGCCAATGGGGATCACTGTCCCGTCCACATACTCGATCATCCGCGTCTCTCTCCACCGGGCCCGTCTGGGTCAGGCCCCCGCAGGCATGCTGTTACCCCGCCTGCGCCGGTGCAGTCCTACCGGATCGTGGTGTGACTGTCACACGGCCCGGTCGTTTGAAGAGCGAAGCCCACCATCACGCCCTTCGACGCGGGAGCACCGACCATGCCGACCCTCCGCCGCCGCCCGGCCGAGCGCACCCGGATAACCGCAGCCGGGGCCGAGGCCGCCCTCGTCGAGCAGTACACCGCGCTCGTCCGGCTCGCCTATCTGACGCTGCCCGCCACCTTGTCGCGGCACCGCCGGGTCCTCATGGCGCACGCGGCGGTCCAGCGCGCGCTGCCCGGCGCACGGGCGGTGCGGGTGCCGGGGCCGCGGGCGGCACAGGCGGGTCCCGGCGGCGCGGAGGACGCCCTGCGGGTGCGGGTGCTGCGGACCGCGCTGGCCGCGGCACACCGTCCGGCGGGCTGGCCCCGGGCGCTCCCGCCGCCCCGGACGCTGCTGCCGCGGCTGCCGGTGGTGTGGGGGCTCCGCGTCTTCCCGCGGGCCGGCGGCGCCGAGGAGATCGCCCTCGGGCAGGCGCTGGCCGGGGCGTCGGCGCCGGCCCGCGCCGCGTTCGTCCTGCGCCGGGTCGACGGCTGCTCCACGGCGCGAGCGGCCGGCCTGCTGGCGGCGGCGGGGGTCCATGACGCCGAGGAGGGCGTCCGGGAGGCGGTGGGCCTGGAGGCGGCGGCGGGCGGAGCCGCCGAGGCGCTGCTGCGCTCCCAGGAGTTCGACGCCTGCTCGGTGCAGACGCGGCCCACGGACCTGCTGCGCCGGGCGCGCCGCAAGCGGCTCGCCGGGGCGGTGGCCGCCCTCCTCGTGATCACGGCGGTGGTGTTCGGCGCCCCGCGCGGCGGCTCCGCGGGGCAGCGCCCGTCGGCCCCGGCGAGCGCGGCGGGACTGGACGCCGGGCGGCTGTCGCGCGCGGCGCCGGACGCGTGGGCCGACACCTCCCGCGTCGACTTCACGGTCTGGCCGGCGCGAGGCGGGCGCAAGGACGACACGGCCTTGCTGACACGGGCGCTGGACGCGTGGGCCGCGCCGTCGGACACGGTCGCGGTGACGACGACGCCCGGGACCCCGGCGGACGCGCCGCCGCGACCGCCGCAGTTGCTCTTCGCCGGGGACGTCGGCGGGCACGGCGTGGTGCTGCTGACCGACGGCGACCGGCTGGCCCGCTACGGCGATCCCGCCGGGGACGGGCGCGCCTCGCTCGCTCTGGCTCGCGTGGACGACGCCGACGTGACCACCGCGGCCGCGGTGGTGCTCGCGCGGGCCGGCGGCTCGGCCCGCTACCTCACCGCGCCCTGGGTCGCGGAGGTGACCAGGCGTGATCTGCTGCGGCCCGACACCCCGGCGAAGCCCCTGCACGTGTCCCGGGACGGCCTGACCGACACCGTGCCGGTCGCCCCGGCGGCGGGGTGCGACCGGCGTCCGGTGCTGCAGCTGCGCTCCTCCGCGCGGATCGTGGAGCACCACGCCTTCCTCGTCGCGGATCTCGGCGGCCTCTCACCGGTACACCTCACGTACACGCCGCTGCCCGGGCACGGCACGCCCCCGGCCCGTCAGCCGCGGGAGGCGACCGGCGGCCAGGCCCTGCTGGCGTGGGCGCGGACCGCCTGCGGGCTCGGGCCCTGGCGGGGTGGCGCGGTGCGCGCGGTGAACGCCTGGGACTTCGCCGAGCAGGAGCTGCCGGAGAAGGGCGGACACGCGGTGTGGTCCTGTGCCCGCGCCTCGACCTGGCGCGGCCCCGGTGACGTGGCGCTGCTGTTGCGGGCCCCGGCCCCGTCCGTCGCGGAGCCCGCCCGGGTCGTCGGCCGGGCCCGGTCCACGACCGCCTGCAGCCGGTTCGGGCAGCACGTGGTGGCCTCGGCGCGGTGGCGCTCGCCGGCGAAGCACTGGTATCTGGTGGCGGCGGGCAGCCGCGCGGTCACCCGGATCACCGTCCGCGGCGCGGTGGACACGGCGCGCTCCGGCCGGGTGCTGGCCGTACGGGCGCCCGAGCGGGGCGCGGTACGGGTGACGGCGCGGCTGGACGGCGGCGAGGGGCTGGCCGGGGTCGGCTCCTGACGCGGGGCCTGCGGCGGTCCGCACAGCACCGGGCCCCCGTCCTCGCGGACGGGGGCCCGGTGCGGGGCCGCCGGCGCGCCGCGCTGCCCGGGCGCGGGCCGGCGCCCGGGTCAGCCGGGGACGTCACCTTCCCCGGCGACCACCAGGAACGCGTCCGTATCCAGGTCCATCACCACCCTCGCGGACCGCCCCTGCGCACGCAGTTGCGCGGCGTACTCCTCCGCCGGCCAGGAACCGCGGGGACCGCCCGCGGGAAATCGTCGCAACACCGTTGTCCGCATCTCGTCGACACCTCCACACCTGTCTCACCGCACGGACGGTGCGCACCCGGTGACCGTCCGTTCTCCCTTGAGCTGCGCTTGCCCCCGTCCGGGGAGACCATGCACACAAGCCCCGCGGAGCCGGGAAGATGTGCATCCGCGCACGTGCCGGGGCGGGAAAGGAGGACGGGAGCGCTGAGAGCGACGCAGCGGCTTCCGTCGCCCCACCTCATCCGGGAGTGCTGCTGTGCGCGTGTGTGTCGTCCTGTTCACCGCCGACCTGCGGGTCCATGATCATCCGCCGTTGCGGGCCGCTCTGAACTCCTCCGACGCGGTGGTGCCGCTGTTCGTGCGGGACACGGGGATCGACGCGGCCGGCTTCCTGGTGCCGAACCGGGAGGCGTTCCTCGCGGACTGCCTGCGCGATCTCGACGCGGGGCTGCGCCGGCGCGGCGGCCGGCTCGTCGTCCGGTACGGGGACGTGGTGGAGGAGGTCGCGAAGGTGGTGACCGAGACGGACGCCTGCGCGGTGCACCTGGCGGGGGACGTGAGCGCGTACGCACAGCGCCGGGAGGACCGGCTGCGGACCGCGCTGCACGGCATCGGTTGTGAGGTGATCGCCCATGACGCGGTGGTGACGTGTGTGGCGCCGGGCGCGGTGACCCCGGCCGGCAAGGACCACTTCGCCGTGTTCACGCCGTACCACCGGCAGTGGGAGCGGCAGCACCCCCGCGCGGTGGGCCGGGCGCCGCGCGCCGTCACCGTGCCCGACGGCGTCGGCTCCGAGCCGCTGCCGGACCGCGCCGACGTGCCGGGCGTCTCACCGGGGCTCGCCGAGGGCGGCGAACGGGCCGGCCGGGCGCGCCTGGCGGCCTGGCTGCGGTCGGGGATCGCCGCGTACGAGGACCGGCACGACGACCTGGCCGGTGACGCCACCTCCCGCCTCTCCCCCGATCTGCACTTCGGCACGGTGAGCCCCGTGGAGGCGGCGCACCGGGCGCGCGCGGCGGGCGGCCGCGGCGCCGAGGCGTTCGTCCGGCAGCTGGCCTGGCGGGACTTCCACCGCCAGGTGCTGGCCGCCCGGCCCGCCGCCGCGCACGACGACTACCGCACCCGGCACGACCGCTGGCGCCCGGAGCGGTCCGCGCGCCGGGATGTCGAGGCGTGGCGGGCGGGCCGTACCGGGTATCCGGTGGTCGACGCGGCGATGCGGCAGCTGCGGCACGAGGGGTGGATGCACAACCGGGGCCGCCTGCTGACGGCGAGTTTCCTCGCCAAGACGCTGTACGTCGACTGGCGGGTCGGCGCCCGGCACTTCCTGGACCTCCTGGTGGACGGGGACGTCGCCAACAACCAAATGAACTGGCAGTGGACGGCGGGGACCGGGACCGACAGCCGGCCCAACCGGGTGCTCAATCCGGTGACGCAGGGCAGGCGGTACGACCCGCAGGGCGCGTACGTCCGGCGCTGGGTGCCCGAGCTGGCCGGTCTGTCCGGGCCCGCCGTGCACGAGCCGTGGAAACTGACGGCCCGGGAGCGCGGAGCGTACGACTATCCGGACCCGGTGGTCGAACTGGCCGACGGGCTCGACCGGTTCAGGCGGGCCCGGGGTCTGCGCTGAGTTCGGGGTAGAGCCGCCGGATGCCGGTCAGGGCCTCAGGCAGCGTCGCCGGGCGCAGCGCTCCGTGCACGGTGCGCCCCGCCCAGCCGGGACCGCCGAGCACCACGACGGGCCCGCCGCGGGCACCGCGCACGCCCCACCGGGCCTCGGCGAGGTGGCGGGCGAGCGGCAGGCTCGCGGTGGAGCGGGCCTGGGCCCAGAGCACGACGACGCGCGGGCCCGTCCGGCGCACGGCGGCCGCGACCGCCTCGACGGGCACCGACGCCCCGAACATGCGCTGCGGCAGGCCGAGTTCGTCGAGGGCGGCGCTGAGCGCCTCCAGGGGCAGCGCGTGGTCTTCGCCGGGCGTGCAGGCGAGGACCACCGGCGGCGCGGCCATGGTGACGGGCGCCACCGGGCCCCGGTGCAGGGCTCGCGCGATGTGGCCGGAGAGCAGGTGCTCGACCTCGACGTACCGGTCACCGGACTGCTCCCACTTGCGGCCGATCGCGTGCAGCGCCGGCACCATCACGTCCTGCCAGGCGCCGACCAGGCCGTGCCGGTCGATCGCCTCGGCCAGCAGGTCGCGCACGGCGGGTGCGTCGAGGCGGGTGGCGGCCCGGGCCAGACCGCGGCGCTGCCGCTCCAGCGACGGCGCCGCGGCCGCGGCCGGCGCCCGGCGCGGCCGCGGCAGGGCGGCCACGGGGCGTTGGCGTCCGCGGGCCAGCCGGGCGGCCTCGGCGGGCGGCAGGCCCGAGGCGGTGAGGCGGCACATCTCCTCGACCACCCCGATGTCCCGCGCCGACCAGCGCCGGTGGTGGCCCTCGGCACGCTCGGCGGGTCCGAGCCCGTAGCGCCGGTCCCAGGTGCGCAGGGTCGTCGGTGAGACTCCCAGGCGCCGGGCGAGGGCACCGGTGGTGACCCCGGGCTCTCGCGGCGGCGCGCCGCGCACGTCCCGTTGCTCGTCCATCGGCCCACGATACGACGCACAAACGACGCGACTTGCGGCGCGACCGCGACGGTTTCCAGGATGACCGGTCCGTGGACGCGGGCGCGGCCCCCGCGTCCGCTTCCGACCGGAAACCGGCACGTCCGGGCTGACTTCGAGGGGTTGACGAGACACCGATGAGCGGAACGGTCCGGATGGACGCGCGGTGGGCGCACGGGACGGCCGAGACGGTGGTCCGGGCGGACGCGGCGCACCTGGCCGACCTCTATCTGCGGTGGTCGCCGCTGGTCCGCCGGCTCGCCCTGCGGGCGCTGGGCGACCGCCGGGACGCGGAGGACGTCACGCAGCAGGTGTTCCTGGCCGCGTGGCGGGGGCGGGCGGGGTACCGTCCCGAACTCGGTCCGGAGGCCGCCTGGCTGACGGGGATCACCCGGCACCACATCGCGGACGCGCTCGCCCGGCGCACCCGCAAAGCGGCGCTCTTCGACGGTCTCACCACCCGGTACGCGGTGGTGACGGAGGAGACGGACGCGGTGCTCGACCGGGTGCTGGTGACCAAGGAGCTGGCACGGCTGCCGGTGCCGCAGCGCACGGTCCTGTGGCTCGCGTTCTACGAGGATCTGACCCAGCCGCAGATCGCGGACCGTACGGGGTGGCCGCTGGGCACGGTCAAGAGCCATGCCCGGCGCGGGATGGGACGGCTGCGGACGCGGTTGCAGGAGTTCGGTCCGCACCGGCAGCCGGCGGCTCCCGGCGAAGGCGGCGCGGCCGGGGGCGTACCCGCGTCCGGACCGGAGGAGGCAGGCGCGTCCAGGCGGGGGCGGGCGGGCGGTGTCCTCGACGGCGTGGGCTGACGCGCTCCCACGGGCGCCGGGGACGGCGCCCGGCTAGGGTTTGTGATCATGAATGTCCGATCCGTACAGATCCGTGAACTGCCCGAGTCCGACATCGAGCGCGCCCTCGCGCTCGCCTATCTCGTCTTCCACGAGTCGCCCCGGGACCAGTTGCGCGAGCACCATCGCGCGGCCCTGGCCGGATTGCTGCGCATCGGCGCCTATGACGGCGCGGAGCTGGTCGGGTTCGCGGCCGCGCACCCGTTCTCGCTCTCGGTGCCCGGTGGCGGTGAACTCCCCTGTGCGGGCCTGACCTTCGTCTCGGTCGCCCCGACGCACCGGCGGCGCGGCGTGCTCTCCGGGATGATGACCGAACTCTTCGCCCGCTGCGCGCGCCGGGGCGTCCCGCTCGTCGCGCTCTGGGCCTCCGAGGCGTCGATCTACGGCCGGTTCGGTTTCGGCCCGGGCAGTTACGGCGCGACGGTGGAGATCGATGCGCGACGCCCGCTGGCCCTGCGCCTGCCGCCCGATCCGCGCCCCTTGCGTCTGGTCGACCCGGCTTCCGCCCCCGCGCTGCTCGGCCCCTACTTCGAGGGCACGCGCAGCGGCCGCCCGGGCCGGCAGGCGCGGACGGAGGCCTGGTGGCGCGAGGAGTGGCTGGTCGAGAAGGCCGAGGACGACGACGAGCTGTCGCCGCCGCGGGTGGTCGCGCTCGGTGACCCCCTGGCCGGTTACGCGATCTACCGGACCAAGGCGGGGGACGAGGACGCCCGGACGCCGGGGGTGGTGCGGGTCGAGGAGCTGGAGGCCGACGGCCCCGCGGAGGCGGCCGCGCTGTGGAGCTATCTGACCGCGATCGATCTGACCGGAACGGTGCGGGCGTGGGGGCGGCCGGTGGACGATCCGCTGCCGCTGCTCGCGGCCGACCGGGACCAGGTGCGGGTGACGGAGTCGTTCCCGGCGCTGTGGGTGCGCCTTGTCGACGTGCGGGCGGCGCTGGCGGCCCGCACGTGGGCGGCGCCGGTGGATGTGGTGCTCGACCTGCGCGACGAGCGGGTGCCGGGCAACGCGGGCAGGTTCCGGCTGATCGCGTCGCCGGACGGGTTCTCGTACGCGCCGACCGCGGACGCCCCCGACCTGTCCCTTGAGGCGCGTGATCTGGCGTCGGTCTACCTGGGAGCGACGTCCGTGCGGGCGCTGCTCCGGGCGGGGCTGATCGCCGAGCACAAGCCCGGCGCGGCGGCGATGCTCGACGCCGCTCTCTCCACCGATCTGCGGCCGCACACGGTCGACGGCTTCTGAGCGCCGGTCCGGCCCGGGGTCTCAGACCGAGGCGTGCGCCCGGGTGCGGGCGGCCGTACGGGCCATGCGCAGGGCGTCCACGGACTCGGCGAGCAGCTCGTACTCGGTGGTCTCGTCGCGGGTGGCGACGCGCACGAGCCGGCCGCCCGCCAGCGCCTCGGCCACGCGTTCCTGCTGGCCGGTATCGGCGCACCAGGCGCGGAGCAGTTCGGGCACGTCCGGTGTGTCGTCGCTCGCGGGCATCAAGGCGCCTTCGGGCAGGTGCGGCAGTCCGGGGCGCGGGTCGAGGCGTTCGGCGATCCAGCCGGCCCGGTCGCGCAGCCACCACAGGGCGAGCGGCAGGGTGGGCGCGCGATAGGTGCCGAGCGGAACTCCGACGCGCTGTCCGCCGCAGATTCCGTAGGCGGTGACGTGGCACAGGAATTCGTCGTGCACGCTCTCCCCCATTGCCTGACGCATTGATCATCGAACGGGTCCGTCATTGATCAGCGAATCGACGCGGGCGGTGAAAGCGATCAAGATTACCGCCCCGCCGTCGGCCGCCTTGGGACAGAATTCAACTGTTGCTCCTGTCGAGTATCGGCACTCCGCACGCAGTGTCACCATGCTTTTCACGCCAGTCTCCTGGCATATTCCGGCGCGTCCGTGGCCGAAATCCGCGCGGTCGGCGAAACTGCACCTCATGCACTCCCACGACGTACTCATCGACGGCTACGGCCGCATTCAGGAAGAAGTGCACGCGGTGGTCGAGGGCCTTTCCCCCGACGCTCTCGCCACCCGGCCGGGCGGGCACGGGAATTCCGTCGCCTGGCTGATCTGGCACCTCACGCGCGTGCAGGACGACCACCTCGCCGACGCGGCCGGTCTCGAGCAGGTCTGGCTCGCCAAGGGCTGGGCCGACCGCTTCCGTCTGCCCCTGCCCGAGACGGACACCGGTTACGGCCACACGTCCGAGCAGGTCGGTCAGGTGACGGTGGATTCCGGCGCGCTGCTCGTCGGCTACTACGACGCGGTGCACGAGCAGACCCTGGGCTTTCTGGGCGGCCTGAAGGACGCCGCGCTCGACCGCGTCGTCGACGAGAACTGGGACCCGCCCGTGACGCTGGGCGCGCGGCTGGTCAGCGTGCTGGCGGACGACCTCCAGCATGTGGGCCAGGCGGCGTACGTACGCGGCCTGCTCTGACCCCGCACCGTCCTGGCCGACCCTGCACGACGACGGCGCCGAACTCCCGTTCGGCGCCGTCCGCCTGTCCACGCGCCTCCCGGGGCGAAGTCGGCGGCAGCACTCCGCGTCAGAGGTCTTGACAACTCGATTGGTCTGGACCAGCTTAAGCGCACAGCGGTGGCCACCGTTCTCTTTCCGCCCTTCCCCTCTCCCCCGGAGGACACCGTGGACCGTGCACGTCATGGCAGACCCGGCGCCCGGCGCCGGCTCGGCGGCGCGCTCGCCGTCATATCGGTCGCCGCGCTCGGCGTCACCGCACTCGCCGCTCCCGCCCAGGCCGCGGACGTCAACGTGGCCAAGAACGCCGGCTTCGAGGCGGATCTGGCCAACTGGACCTGTACGGCGGGCAGTGGCGCGGCCGTCTCCTCGCCCGCCCACGGCGGCGCCAAGGCGCTGCGGGGCACCCCGGCGGGCCAGGACAACGCGAAGTGCAGCCAGACCGTCGCGGTCAAGCCCGACTCGACCTACACGCTGAGCAGTTGGGTGCAGGGCGGGTACGCCTACCTCGGCGCGAGCGGCACCGGCACCACCGATGTCTCGACCTGGACGCCGGGCAGTTCGTCCTGGCAGCAGCTCACCACCAGCTTCAAGACCGGCGCGAACACCACGTCGGTGACCGTCTACACGCACGGCTGGTACGGCCAGAGCCCGTACTACGCCGACGACGTGAGCGTCCTCGGCCCCGACGGGGGCGGCGGGAGCGACCCGGTGGTGATCCCGGCGGTGCCCGCGGGTCTGGCCGCGGCCGGTGCCACCGCGTCCTCGGTCGACCTGTCCTGGACGCCGGTCTCCACCGCCACCGGCTACAACGTCTACCGGGACGGCACGAAGGTCGCGTCGGTCCCGGGGGCCTCGGCGACCGTCACGGGCCTCGCGGCGAGCACCTCGTACAGCTTCCAGGTCAGCGCGGTGAACGCGGCCGGCGAGTCGGCCAGGTCCGCTGCCGTGACCGCGAAGACGTCTGCCACCGGGGGCAATCCGGGCGGGGGTACGGTGCCCAAGCACGCGCTCACCGGGTACTGGCAGAACTTCGACAACGGCGCGACCGTGCAGAAGCTGCGGGACGTCTCGTCGCAGTACGACATCATCGCGGTGTCGTTCGCCGATGCCACGACCACACCGGGGCAGATCACCTTCAACCTGGACCCGGCCGTCGGCTACGCCTCCACAGCCGACTTCAAGGCGGACATCGCCGCCAAGCACGCGGCCGGCAAGTCCGTGATCCTCTCGGTCGGCGGCGAGAAGGGCAGCATCTCCGTCAACAGCGACGCCTCGGCGACCGCCTTCGCGAACAGCGCGTACGCGCTGATGCAGGAGTACGGCTTCGACGGCGTCGACATCGACCTGGAGAACGGCCTCAACTCGACGTACATGTCCAAGGCGCTGCGCCAGCTGGCCGCCAAGGCGGGCTCCAAGCTGGTGCTCACCATGGCCCCGCAGACCATCGACATGCAGTCCACGTCGGGCGAGTACTTCAAGACCGCGCTCAACGTGAAGGACATCCTCACGGTCGTCAACATGCAGTACTACAACAGCGGTTCGATGCTGGGCTGCGACGGCAAGGTCTACAGCCAGGGCTCGGTGGA